>JAAZKQ010000850.1 GCA_012799755.1 Lentisphaerota bacterium
GGCGGGAGGAACTCCCGTCCCAAGCCGTTTTTGCCGAAGAGGGCGTAGGCCGGTTCGGCGTTTTTGAGGGCGAGGAACTCGCCTTTGGGATCGGCCCAGAGGTCATCGGCGGCGCTGGAGATGTAGATGGGACGCGGAGCGGCGAGGGCGACAAGCATGTGCTGATCGAAAGGCATGGTCTCTTCGGCATCTTGGTAGCGGTTGTAGTTCAGGCAGAACCAGTGCGGGAAGGCGGTGGTGATGCGCCAGATGGTCTCGCCAAAACGGCGTCTGGCCAGCGCGCCGCCGCCGCAACCGGCCTGCACGGAGAAGACCATGGCGAAACGCTGGTCGCTGGCGCCGGCCCAGAGAGCGGTCTTGCCCAGGCGGGAGTGGCCGATGACGGCGACGCGTTTGGCGTCAATGGCCGGGCAGAGTTTTTCGATGGCGTCCAAGCCGCGGCTGAGCCCCCAAGCCCAGGCGCCGATGCTGCCCCATTCGTCGTCGGCGCGACCACTCCAGCCGGGCGCCTGGAAGAGCGGATGGACGCCGTTTTGGAAGCCGTCGTCAAAATCGGGATCAATGTCGCCGTAGTAAGCGGTGGCTAGGGCCATGCCCTGCTCAATGAGGTATTCGGCGGACCAGGCTTCGCCGGCTTTGCCGCGGCCGGTCTCAGTGGCTTGGTTGTTGCTGACGCCGTAGTCGGCGTGATTGCGGAACCAGCCGCTGGGGAGAATGATGTCGGGGTCCGGGGCGACAGTGTGGTTGCCGTGGAAGTTGAGGCCGAGGAAGGCCGGGACGGGCCCCAAGGCATTCTTCGGGCTGTAAACGAGCAGGTTCATGGCCGGCTGCGGCGCATCGCTGAAGAAGATGCGGAGCTGTTGGCGGCGGGCTTTGCCGGCGAAGGCTTCGCCTTCTTCGACGACTGTGAAACGGCATGGCAGTTGTTTGTCGGGCATGCGTCCAAACTGCCGGCCGGCAATGATATCAAGGATTTCGGCCCGGCGCGCCGGCCACTGTTCCTTGTTCTGCACGATGGTGCCGTCGTTGTTGCGGAGGAGTTCGGGCAGCGTGAAGCTTGGCACCTTGGTTTCCTCGTAGTTGGGCGTGAAGGCGGCCTTGCTGGTCGGCGGGGCGGGAATTTCGTAGTCGTATTCACGCATGGCCGGCTCGAACATGTCGTAGTAATTGGTGCGGGTGTTGGGGTTCTGGTCGTCAACGCGCCAACGGCCGACGGCTTCGAGTTTGACGGGTATTTTCACGAGGGGGAAGCCGAGGAAGTCTTCGAGGCGCTTGAGGGTTTCGTCCTGCTTGAGAACGAAGTCTTCGAGGCGCACTTCGATCCACTGCTTGGGCTTGGCGCAGGCCTTGACCAGGTCGTATTGGTAGCGCCAGGAGATGGCCCGGCGCTCGCGCTCGACAACGGTGTCGGGATAGTCAATGCCGAAGCGGCGCAGGTCGTCAGTGACGTGGTTGCCGATGATGCAATCGCGGGGGTTGCGGATCCAGAAGATGTACTTGGCTTCGGGAAAGAGCTTGTGAATCCATGGGAAACAGAGGGTGGTTTCGGGAATCTTCCAGCCCTTGTGGGTGGCGTCGCTGGCGAGGACGGATTTGAGGTAGCTGTTGATGAGGCTGACGAATTCCGGCGGTGGTTCGGCGGCGAGGGCTCGTTGCCAATCCCAGCTAAGGCCGCCGCGCCAATCAACGTATTTGGCGAAGACTCGGCAGGCTTCGTACATATCTTCCGGGGGAATGAGGTCCCAGGAGCCATTGAGCGGCTCGCCCATGTAGACGCCGCTGGCGGCGAGGGTGTTGGACATGGCGCGGGTGCCGGAATGACCCCGGCCGATGACGGTGATGAGTGACATGCTGCTGCTCGGGTGTTGGGTGCTGGGGGTGGGGGCTTAGTGGCATTGCGCCAGCCACGCGGCGGGCGCTTCCTGGCCGTCCGGCCAGTGAATACAGGCATAATGGCCCTGGGGGCCAAAGGGACCGGGATTGACGACGATGGCGCCGGCGAAGGCGTAGATGCCGGCGGCTTCGTGGATGTGACCGCAGAGGACGAGCGCGGGGCGCCGGCGTTGCACGAGGTCGGCGATGGTCTGGCTGCCGACAGCACTGCCGTTGCTGATGCGGTCGGCGCCGGAGTCTTTGGGCGGGGCATGGGAGACGAGGATGTCCAGCGGCTCGGAGTTGCGAGGGGTCGTCGCCAGCAGGGCCGCCATGCCTTCGTCAGCCCATTCGTAGGGGGTGCCGAAGGGCGAGGTGTTGGCGCCGCCGATGCCGAAGATGCTGCGGCCGCGGAACTGGCGTTGCCGGAGATGCAGGGAGATATCCTGTTCGTTGAGCAGGGCATTGGCGTCCGCGGGGTCAAGGTTGCCCAGTACCGCCAAGCAGGGTTCGGGACGCTTGCGGATGCATTGCAGGACCGCTGCGACGTCACTCGTGGAGCCGAACTGGGTGAAATCCCCGCCGATGATGATCAGGTCCGCCTCCGGCAGTGCTGCGATGGCCTTGCACTCGCCATGAAGATCGCTAATAAACAGAATGCGCATGACTCCACCTTTGCTGCCTGGTCAACCATTCAACGGCCAGTTCCCTGCATCCAGTGTTGTCATTTGGCGACAGCTTGGCGGGGAGCGGATTTTGCGGCGCACTCCTGGCAGACGCCCCGCAATTCGAGGTGGGCAGAGCTGACGCTGGCAAAGCCCGGGACGTTCGGATAGTCCTTGGGTTGGGGGTTGCTTATGTGATGGCAGTCCACGACCTTGTCGCATTCGGTGCAGATGGCGTGCGGGTGGGGGTGGGGATTGCCATCAAAACGCACTTTGCCGGCCAGGATTTCCACCTGGGAGATAATGCCCTTTTCAACAAAAGCGCCCAGGGTGCGGTAGACGGTGTCGAAAGAGAGCATCGGCTGAGTGGCCTTGGCCTGTTCAAATACCTCTGCGGCCCCGGGATGGGAGGTCGTGCCGGCAAGAATCTTGTAAATCTGATACCGCTGCTGAGTGGCACGCAAGCCTTTTTCCAGACAGAGCGATTGGAAGTCCTTGAGAGTAACCATGTTAAGCTTTTACCAGTATGGGGGTGATCGAAGACCAAAACCGGAAAGCATAAGATGTTTCTTACTCACAGAAAAATCAAGGATGTCGGGAGCTAATAAGTTGCGCTAAGCGGTCACCCATTGGTAATTGGCCATTTTTTGCTGCCTTTGGTTTTCAGCACCGAAGGTGCGACCTAAGATAGCCCAGGGCAAGCGCCCGCAGGTCGCGCCGCCCTGGGTAAGGCCCACACCCGAAAA
>JAAZKQ010000851.1 GCA_012799755.1 Lentisphaerota bacterium
AATAGCAGTTCGCCGCAGGGCACCAAGCCGCTGCTGTCATATTCGGGTGCGTAACAGTCAAAGGATTTTTCTGCCTGCATGCCTTCGCCTGTGACGTGGGCGATACCGTAATTGGGATTCATGACGAATTCCACATAAAGCTCGTAGCGACCGGTCTTTTTGTTGGGCACGGTGAGCGTCATTGATTCGCCGGGATTATTGGCGCTGAGAAAAATGGCGTCAAGCTCTTTGATGTATTTGGCGGGCGTGGCGCTGGGCGAAAAGAGCGACAGCGACTTGGCCGGATGGCTGATCAGCCCCGGAATGTTTTTCGGCACCTGGCGTAGTGAAAGCGTCACAGCTGGATTTTGCCGGTCAATGGGCACGCTCATAACCAGGCGAGCGTGGGCGAGCTTCGCCGATGCCCGCGCAGTCCCTGAGGTCGCTTGTTTGAATACCGGCCAGTGAAGCGTGGCAGCGGTCGGGAAGCTGACTTGCAGACCGCCCCAGACGAAAAAGCCGCCGGCATCTTTGCCGCTGATGTTGATGGCGTCATCACCCAAGCGAATGATGCTGCCGTTGGCCAGCTGCAGCGGCCCCCGACGGCGGAGAAAGGGGATATGTGCTTCACCTTGGACAGGCTGCGGCATGTTGTTGACGGCAAAGCTGAGCAGCAGGTTTTCGTCAGTTTGCGGGGTGGCGGCAATGCGGCATTGTGTTTTGCCGTAATTGAGTTGCAGCAGCGGTCCTGTCGGCGAATCAATGATCTTAGCGGCGGTGGGGATGCCCAAGGGGGTCTTGGCCGGAGCGTCGTCAGCCTTATCCTCGTCGTCGTTCAGCGGGGTGAAGACAAAGGACGACCATAGCGGCTGATCCTTGCCGTTGCCGCCGCCGGCGATTAGTCCGAGCGCGTCGTGGTAGATGTCCAGCATGTTATGGCGGTCGAGCAGCCAGCGCTGCTTGGCCGGCGGCGCCGTGTAGGCTGAGAGGCAGACGCGCCATGGTGCCTGGTGCTGAATGCATATAAGGCCGTCTTGGGAGCGGAAGACGCTGTCGGTCAGGGCGCTGTCTTGGTCGCCGACTACGCCCTTGCCACCGAAGATGAGCATGGCGGCGGCATAGTCGGCGTCAACGCTTTGCTTGGCTTCAACGAGTGAGCGCAGCTGGCGCTGGAGGAACAGGCGCCCGGGGGCAGTCCAGGAAAAACCGACATTGCCGATATTTTTGATCTGCTGATAGGGCTGTCGGTCGTCAATGGCACTGACGGTGGTGCCGTCGGGCCAGGTGACGGCAAGTCGAAAACGTGCGCCGCGTTCCAAGGCTGCAAGGACGCTGGGGTCTTGGGCGACCGCATAATAGAGTCCCAACGCTTCGAGCAGGCTGTTGTTGTGGTTGAGCGCCGGCCCCCAGCTGCCAAGCCAGCAGCCGTCGGGGCTCTGGCGGTCAACCAGGCGAGCCATGGCCTGCCGGGCGCTGCTCTGCCAAGCGGGCTGATCCAGGGCGCGGCCGGCAATGAAGAGCGCCACCGCCAAGTGGACGTGATGGGGGCTGTCTTGGCCTTGACTGAGCAGGTGGATTTCGTTGAAAGCAGTCATGAGGCCCTGGCGCCAGCGCTCCCGCTGCTCAGGTGGTAGATGTTCTTTGACGAGCAGGAAGCAGCGCGCCCAGCGACTGAAAGTCCAAGGCAGGTAGCCCGACTGGCTTTGGCTGGATGCGGGTCGGCGGTAGGGGAGGCGGCCTTTTCCGTCCTGCGCCGCGCAGAGGGCATCGCCGCCTTTGCCGATGACCAACAGCAGCTGGCTGTCGTGGTAAAAGGGATTCTTGGGGTCTTCGTAGGCTCAGGCGGCGGCGAGCGGAAAGAGGACATGCTGCTCCTGGCTGCTCCATTGCGCGGCATTGAAGCGACCGCTGTCGTGATCAAAGCCGGCCAGGATGCCGGGCACGGCCTTGACCAGACAGTTGAGCAGCCAGCTCTGCGGCGGCCAGGATTCGTCGGCGCAAAGGCACTCGCAGCTGCACAAAAGCGCAGCAAGTAGCGCCAACGTAGGTAATGAGGGGAATAATCTGCGCATAAAAGTGAGTCATTCGCCGGCTTTGCAACCATAGGCCAGCGCTAACCATTATGACGCAGAGCCACCTAGACTTATTGGATAGGGCTCTGGTGCACAGTTTTTATCCGCAGATTCCGCAGATTGCCGCAGATTTTTGGCGGCCTGTCTCGCTCCGCCGCCCGTTCCGTCTGACCACGCCGCCGGGTTTCTTCCATCGTTCCGTGGCCGCACGCTTGCGTGCGGCAATGAGGCGTGCTTTTTTGTCTCATGCGAAGGCCAGGGCGCCCATGACAACAGCGATGGCGATGAATAATGCCGCCATGGCGATTTTGGTCGTGCCGACGTGCTTTCGTCCCCAGGCGGCAGCGGCTTTGGTGCCGATGCCAACAACGGCCATGCCGGTGATGACGACGAGGGGCAGGATGAAGCAAAAATTATAGAGAATGAGCAACAGAAAAGCCTGGAGGTTGATCCCTTCGGCGTTGATGGCCGCCAAGGTGGGCAGATAGATCTGGCCCGTGCAGGCCAGCTCCATGGACGACACGACTACGCCCAGGACGATTGCCGCCGGCAGCATCAGCCATGACCGGTGTTCGGTCAGACTCTTGATGCGGTCGTGAATTTTGCGGTGGGTGTCGTTTGACAAGCCTAAAGTCATGTCGCTGGGTTTGCCGCTGCGGCGCACGCGCAGGGCGTCGCGTAGGTGCCCCACGGCCAGAATGAGCGCGACCAGCGCGAAGAAGCCGTAGATGGCTTTCTTGAGCCATAACATACCGCTGATAAAGTCAAGGAGGAAGGACAGACCGAGACCAAAGAGGACGTAGGCCAGAAAAACGCCGGCGCAGAAACTGAAGCCGACCACGGCGATTTCACGAGGGCGCCGTTTCAGGTAGAGGAGGTAGCCGATCAGGAAAACCGAGGTGGCGAAGGCGCAAGGATTGAAGCCGTCAATGAGTCCAGCCATGATGACCACGCCGACGGTGAAAGATTTGAGCAGGCTTCCTTGCTGCAGTCGTTCGCTGCGGCGTTCGGCATCGCTGATGGGGGTGGACCAGAAGGCATCGTCCTGCGTGGAGCCGGCTAGCGCCGCTTGCAGTTCACTGGCGCTAGCCAAGCGACCGGAGATGTAACCCCTCGGCCAGCAGATCATGGGCGCGAGATTCTTGTTGTCGTCAGCAATGCCGAAGTACTCTTTGGCGCGTCGAAGGATGATTTGGCCGTCGAGGGTTGCGACGTCGTAGCCGGCCAGCTGCAGGGCGGGCAACACGTCGCGGAGAATGGCAAGTTCTTTTTCCTGCCGCGAACATTTGGCGCAGCCCTTCTGGTAGAAATACAGCAGTTGCGGCGAGTGTTCGGCGCTGTCGTCGGGTGGCGGAGCATCCGCTGAAGGGGCGGCCTCCAGGGTTTTGACTGCCTGCACGCGCAGTTCGATGACGAGCCGGTCGGCTTTGGCGGCAGCGCTGACGAGCTCGTCCAGAAGCGGCAGCGCCGGATGTTTTTGGCTCAAGGCCGGCAGCTCGTCGGCCATGTCGTAGAAGGCGTCGAGGTCGCCGATGAGCTTGTCGCCGATGAGAAAGATGGGGAAGGACGCAGCCTTTTTTCCGGGTTGCAGCGCATCTTCAAGGCGGTTCAGCAGGGCGTAATTCGGCGCGTGCTCAATGGGTAGAAAGAGCAGCACGGGACCCTCGGCGAGCTCATAAGCCTCCGGCCATTGTTTTTTGACGGCGGCGCAGTCATCGCAGTCTTCAGTGCCGAAGAGCGCGACGAAGCCGCGGGACGACGCGGCTGCGGGGGAAGAAATTTGTGCTAAGACGGTGCCGGCGAATAGAAGCCCGAGCAACAGGAAGAAGCAGACACAGAAGCTGGTGGGGTTGGAGCGAACAGGCATCCTCCGGCGTTCCCCCTTGGCGAGAAAAGACTGGACGGCGCTAACGCTCATGGTCTCGCAATGATGGTCAGCATGCCGCAGCTGTTCTTGTTGTAGGTAAAAGGAATGATTTGCCGTCTTCGTTGCGTGAAGAAATCAGCTGGGAAGCTCAAGGTCACCAGCACTGAGTCTGCTTGAGCTGTTTTTGTCATGGTCGCCGAGGGGGGCAACCGGGGAGCGTCAAGGCCGGCGGCGATGCCTTCCCAGAAGGCTATTTGCTTGGTTACGTCGCTGGCGAACTCTTCCTTGGCGATGGTATTGGTGGATGCCTCGGAGTGGTTGTGGTTTTGCCTGCGCCTGATGGCGAAAGGGGGTCTCGCCAGAGCTTCTTCGCTCTGTTCTTTCACAACGAAATGAATTTCTTTAACGACGGCTTCTCCCGGCTGGAGTTCAGAGAGGGTGAAGTTCAGCTGTTCGCTCTCAAGCACCGGTTGCCAGCCGGTCACCGTGCCACCGACGGCGACGACAACGGGGCCATAGTTGTCCACGCCGCTAACCGGCAGCCGCACGAGGTGGTGTAATTTGCCGATGGGCAGGGGGAGCTTCGGCCGGATGCTGAGTTTGAAGACCTGCGGACTCTCCGAAAGCAACTCATAGTTGAAAAGTTCGTCTTCGGTCGGTGGCTGCAGTAACAGCGTTTGTTCTGCCGGGAATGTGGACGTAATCGTAATAGAACGTTCCCAAGGTACATCTCGCCCAGCGAATGTGCCAAGGTTAAGGACTTGTCCCGGGGCGAAGCGGAGCATGGGCTGGACAGTGCCGTTGATATAGACCAGGATAATGTCGTGCCCCTTTACTTCTACCAGTACCATGCGCGAAAATGGCCCTGGTTTTATCTCAGCGGCGTCAAGCTTCGCAATGAAGCTGATTTCTTCCTGTGGTTTGAGGAGCGTCGCTGTTACTTCTGATTCTATCGCCAAGCAGCTGCACGTTACGCGAATGCGTTCGATGTGCAGAGGGGCTGAATGGACATTCCGGAGGGTGATCTTGATGTCGCGTTTGGCGAAATCCATGATGTTGCCCAGTTGCAGCGCCGCCGGGTTCATGACTTGGAATAAATCAGGCTCGGATATAACGATGTCTTGCGTGGCGCTAGCATTTGGCGCGTTGGCGTCAGCGTCTTGGCCAAATGATTGCGGCGTCCAGACTAGGAAGAGCACTGTGCCGAGTCCGGCGCAGTGACGGAAGAATCGTCTTGCAAGTTGTTGTATGCGCATGGAGTTTCTATGAATTGAATGGGCTACTCGTGCGGGGCAATTCCGTCCGTGATGAAGCGCCCGGTCGCTATTTGAGACGCTGAACGCACTACGAGAACAGTGTGGGCTAAGCGAAACAGGGCAATCAGGGCTGGGTCGGGGGAGTGTATAGCCAGGCTCCTGGTGCGGGGACGCCGTTTGGCGGGGTGCGAGTGAAGGTCTTGCCATTCCAGTACCACGCGGTGACAGTGTCGCGCAGTGAGCTTGCCGGGAGAGCCAGGAAAGACCAGCCGGGCGTGCCGGTGATATTTGCCGATGGCTGCTCTATTTGGGTAATCGTGGCGGCGAAATCATTATCAGGAACAAAGACCCAGTAGGCCAGCCCGCCATTGAGTTCGTTGGTACTCGTGTAGACGCCGGCGTCTTCATCATAGGCGAGGATGCTCCCCCCGTCCTTATCCATGATCGTGTAGTGCTGGTTGGCGGGTATGCCGATAAGATTCCAGCCGGGAACTAGGAGGCCAGCGCCGTTACCAAGGGCAGCGCTAAGCGTTGTTTGGCGAGGAATGGCAATCAGCAGGGAAGCGCTGGCTGCCTTGTCTTGCGACAAGGCGACAAATTGCCAGGTCACCCCAGTGGCTAGCGCGAGGTCGGTGTGGTTTTCCGCGGCGTCTGACCAGTCGGCAAGGAACAGCTCGTTGCTGTACTGACGTTGGTATAGAACCCGCTTGCTGGGGCTTTGGATTTGAACGGCAACTGTTGCGCCGGCGACTGGGGGTATAGGTTCGACGGGCGCCAGGCCGGCGATGGACTTGAGCTGCGGCGAGGGATTTCGCAAGGCGCTGTGGGGAGTGATGTGGAAAGCATAGGTGGTGCCGCGCCAAGTGAAATAGCCGTAGCCGAGGGCGAGGTCCGTGCCGGCTGAACAGCAGTCGGAGGTGAGTGGCGTGAGGATGCCTCGGAGTATGACGGCTTCGCGCAGCAGGGGCTGGCTGACTTGTGCTGCGACAAGGACATTCAATTTGCCGCTGAGCACACCCGTGCTGGTATTGACGGTCAAGGATTGCAGTTCTGCCGCAAGTGGATTGTCGGTGCGGGGAAGCAAGGCACTGCCTCTGCTATTTTCGGTCAGGAAGATCAGGTCCGGTACAACCGTTTGGTTATTTTGCGCAGTTTGCTGGACTTCAAAGAGAAAATCCAGTCCTTGGCCTGTGAGACCGGCCTGTTCAGTGAGCGTCTTACGGGCTCGATAGGTGGTTCCACAGGGCTGAATGGCATCTTGATCCGTTGCGGAGCGCGCCCAGAGAGCATTGCTGCAATCGTACACGCAAGCATCATTGAAGCCTGCGCCAGCCTCGTAACGCAGTGGTAGGGGAGTGATGGCTAATTGGCCGGCGAGGCGGCCCTGGTAGCGGCTGAGGACCGGGTCCCAGTTCAGTGGCGTGAAGAATATCACTCGGCTGCTGCCATCGGCAACTTCAATGACGGCGGTGCTGCCGGCGAAGGTTGTGCCATCAATGAGTTCGCCGGAGTAGGCGGCCGCGCCAGTCTTATCTACGGTAAGACGGAGCCAGCCCAAGGCGAAACCGTCATAGGCATGGGGTGTCGGCGACGGTTTTGGGCGGAGGGCGACGTTATAGGTTCCGCTGAAGTCTGCCGGTTTCTGGGTAATTGGGGCGAAAAACACGGCCTGCTCTTCACCGCTGGGCGCAGTGAATATCCCGCGGCCATTGCCTTGTGAGTCCAACGTGAGGGCGATATTGGCATTGTTTGCCTGCCAGCTGTAGCTCAGATAGTACTGTTCTTTGGCGGGATCGTAGCTTTGCCAGTTGACTGCGGCATTCAAGGCATCAACAGTGCTGGTGGAATGGAGAGTGAGGTGCAGACCGGCATTGCTCTTGTTGATAAGGAGGCTCCCCAGGGGTGCGCCAACGCCGGAATTGTCCGGGCAGAGATAGCCGGCATAGACGTCGGAGTCAGCAATGGTGCCTGTCAGATTGATGACATCAATGATGATCGGCAGCTGGTCAAGCAAAGCGCCGCCGTTGTCACGGATTTCCAGGTTGGCCTGGTGGTTGGCGACGGCACAGGTGGGAACGCCGGTGATGTGCAGGTCAATCTCCGTGCTGCGAGTGCCCGCATCCCGAAGCTGGTAAGCAAGTCCCGCTGGGAGACCGGGCGTGACGCTCACCGTATGGCTCTGGACGTCATAATTTCTGATGCGGAAACTCAGGTTTCTCGGCTGCCCGACAAAAAGTCCATAGGCCTTGGCAACAGGTCGGGCGAAAAAAGGCTGTGAGAAAATTTTGACGGTACATTCCTCTCCATTGTTGTCTATGCGGCAATTGCCGTCGGCGATGGATTGCAGTTCGATGATGACGTCGCGGCTACCATTCCAGCTTTCGCCGGCGGGGATGGTAAGCGGAAGTAACAGCTGCTTGCGGCCGGCATCTTTCTCCTCCGCACTCCATTCGGCCTGTTGCCAAGTATTCGGCGTTGTGAAATAGCTCGCCGGTGCGCCATTTTCAAGGCAACGGATGCGGTAGGCAAAGCGGACGGCACTATCGTTCGGTAGTTGTGTTGTCAATTGCAGGGGCAAGATGATGCCGGGGTCTGTGGCGGCGACGGCAGTTTCGGTATGCTCCAGCGCGACGGTGTAATTGAGTTGTTCGAGCCGGTAGTTCAAGGTGAACGTCACGGCGCTGGGTTGTTCGATAGGCTCAATAGCCAGCCAATATTGACCGCCATCGGAGCTTGGCGGTACGAATTCCAGGTTGCTGCCATCTTTCAAGCTGCCTTGCGCGCGACGCAGCAAGGTCAGGCCATCAGCGCTGTACACGGCCAGTTCGACTTGCGCCGCTGCCGCTGCCGTGGGGGCCTGAGCATTGAAAAGCCAAGCGGAAGCAGTTTGTTCTTTGCTGACCGAGAACTTGAACCAGTTGCCGTAGGCAAGACCGCCGGCCTGCGCGTTGACTGCGTCGCCCGGCGCCGGCAACAGTAACGGGCTGGTCTGCGGTGAGGCATTCGCTTCCCGGTGGCCTTTGCCGGCTAGCATGGCCAATTCCTCAATGAAAGTCTTGGCCTGGTTGGCATCGGGTTGATCAACGAAAGTCTGATAGCTGAAGCGACCGATGGGAGTGACGCCAGCAAGCCCAGCGCCGGCGCCGACTTTACAGTAGAGCAGCGTAGGATAGCCAATACGGCTACCGTGCGTCCAGCCCGCAGTTGAAGCGTCGGGAAGGGCCAGGGCGTTTTGCAGTTTGAGGTTGTTGGCTAGTTGCGTTGCGGCTGCGGCGACACTGATTTTATTGCTCACCAGATAGCCATTGGGGCGATTATCAAGCAGGAGCGAGGGGCCGCGGTCATCGCGCTGGCGGTTGTCAAGCAGTACCAGATAGGCGTTTCTGATGCTGTCTTTGAAGATGGCAGAGCTGAACACCATGTGGTCCATGCCGACACAGTAGGGGCACCAGAGGACGCCGGTGAAGTAGTAGATCAGCGGCGCGCCTTCTTGTGCGGCCAGTTCCCGGGCCTTGTCGGCATCCATGGTCCATTTGCCCTTCTGGGCACCGCGCCAAAGCGGGTTAGTGACGCTGCCGACAGCGGGGCTTTTATAGGTCTCGTGAACTTTAAGAGCATAGGGTAGGGCAGTGTCGGCGCTACCGCCGCTATGACTGAGGCGGAGATAAAACAGCTGGTTGTTGCCGCCCCCGGCCGGAATGTCCATGTACAAGCCACGCTCCAGAGCGTCAAAGCCCGTAGAGTTTGCCGTGAAAACGGGTGGATCAAGCGGTGCGCCGCTGGTATTGCTGGCGTATAGCGCGATGGCAATGGGATTATTGTGTTCCTGAAAATTTCTGGCCATGCAGAAATAGCGTTTACCGGCGTCACCCGTGAATTTATACCAGTGAGCTGACTCGCTACCGATGAAGGTGGCCGAGGCTGAGTAGGCAATCCAGCCTGGGCCGCTGTCGGCGGGATAGTCGGAATTGGCGATGCGACCAAGGTCAATCGCCTTATCGTAACCAGTGGGGCCAACAGCCGGGGTGATGCTGGCCCAGCCCGGTTCGCCACTCGGATACTGCTTGTTCGGAAAGAAAGATTCAACGACCTTCGTAAAGGTATTGAGAGTGAAGTTGTACTCTCCTTCGAGGCGAATGCCGTTGATCAGCTTTTCGCCCTGGTAGTTGACGCCACTAAGGGTGCCGGCATAAGGCCCTCCACTGATTTGAAGCAGGGATACTTCATCGGGGCTCAAGGTATTGCTGGCTAGTTGCGCGGGCGTAACGTCATCTTTGACCTTGAAGAGGAAAAGATAAGGGTACGAGCTGCCCATTTTGCAGAGTGAACGGTAGTCGGCAATAATTTGCAAGCGTAGATCAACGTTATTAATGCGACTATGCAGCAGTACAAGTTTTTTGCTTTTGGCATAACTCAGCATCTGCACAGTGTTGATGACCTTATCCAAACTATCGCAATGAGCACAGATAGCGTCACCCAGGATCAATAGGATGGGGCGGTTATGAGCATGAGCCAAGGCCTTGGCTTCTGCCGGCGAGTGGAGCCATTTGGCAACCCAAGTATTATCAATGGGGGAGGGGGTCGGCTTGGGGGGATCAACCGGATTGGGCGGATCAACAGGTGCAGGCGGATCAACCGGGTTAGGCGGATCAATCGGATTGGGCGGATTAGTCGGCTCAATACTGGCCCAGCCCGGTTCGTCACTCGGATACTGCTTGTTCGGAAAGAAAGATTCAACGACCTTCGTAAAGGTATTGAGAGTGAAGTTGTACTCTCCTTCGAGGCGAATGCCGTTGATTAGCTTTTCGCCTTGGTAGTTGACGCCACT
>JAAZKQ010000852.1 GCA_012799755.1 Lentisphaerota bacterium
ACTTTTACCAAGATAGCGCCTGTTTTCCGGACGTGCTGCGGGCTTGCAGCCCGCAGCGGCACATGACCCCGCAAACGAAAAACCCAAGCACACGCAGGCGCAACCGTGCTGTGGGCTTGTAGCCCGCAGCGGCACATGACCCCGCAAACGGCGTGCAAGCATGCTCGCAATATCGCTGTTACCAATGAGTGGCCGCTTACGATGATGGCGCGGATTTCTGTATTCGGGAAGGAGCTGAAGAGCCGATGTTGCCCAGCAAATCTATCTGCATACCGGGGACGCCGCCGGTGGACGTCGGCGCCTTGCTGCCCTTGATTGATCATCCGCATTTTCAGGCCTTGCGTTCACGCAAGCAGCTTGGGGTGAACTATCTGGTTTTTCCGGGAGCGGTTCACACCCGTTTTGAGCACGCGGTGGGCGTGTTGGCCTTGACTCAGCGGCTCTGTCGCCTGCATGCTTTCAGTGCCGAGGACGCACGGCTGTTGCAAGTTTTTGCGTTGCTGCACGACATCGGCCACGGGCCTTTTTCGCACCAGATTGAGCCGGTGCTTGCCGGTGAGCATCACGAGCATGGCCAAGTGCTGCTGGCGGATATGGCCGACGCCTTGGCGCAGTGCGGCGTCGAGGCGGCGGCAGTCGCGGCTATGCTGGGCGACGACGCACCGCCCTTGGCGGCATGGGTTCGCGACCGCAATCTCGGCACCGACAAGCTCGACTATCTGATGCGCGATGCGCTGCACATCGGCTTTCACAACACGCCGGACATTGAGCGCTTGCAAGTCTACACGCAGATGACTCCTGAAGGCCTGGCCATTGAAGAGAAGTACCTGGAGGATGCCAAGCAGCTGCAAAAATTTTATTCCTATCTCCACCAGCACGGCTATCTCAACAAGACGGCCTTGGCCGCGCAACGCATGTTGCAGCGCGCCGTGCAGGAAGAACTTAATGAAGGTCGCAGTAGCGGCGCCGAGTTATGGGCCATGACGGACGACCAGCTCCTGCATTGGGCCGCCAATGCCCGCAATGAGCTGACCCGGCAACTGGTGGCCGAGCTGGGCTCGCGACGCCTTTATCGTACGGTGCTGGCCCTCAAACCGGATGCTTATGCATACGTCGAACGGCAGGCAGGCAAGCCACTGGTCGTCATGGAATGGCCGCGGGCCGACTTGCGCGCGTTCTGCGATCACGTGAACGATGTCGCCGAGCTGCGCGTCCTCGAAAATGCGCTTTGCGAGGCCATGGGCCTGCCGCCCGGCGCCATGCTTTTTGCCGCCATGCCCTACTTCAAGAAACTCGTGCCCAAGGACCTGCGCGTGTTCTCGGCACATTCCCGGCAGGGCTTCTGGCTGCTGGAAAATGACGGCGACCACCGCCGTTCCCTCGAAAGCGACTACCTGCGCACCTTCGCCGTCCGCGTGGTCGTCAGGCCCGAATTGCGGGAGGCGCTGGCCCAAAAAGCCCCCGCCATCGCTGACTTTCTGCGTGACTGGCGGGGGGCCTGAGCTTGAGCCCATCCGAAAAGCATAAGTGGGTTTGGCGAGGGGGAGGAAAGGGTAAAGCGCTCAAATGCCGGGGAGAAGACATTTATGTTCTTGCGAGCGACCGCGCCAAATATCCGTGGCTGCCTGCGACCCGCAAAACGATGGACAATATGGACAGTATGGACACGATGGACGAGAATACCTGCTCGCTCGTTGTCCATAGTGTCCATAGCAGCTGGCGGGAACAACAATGATCTATGGGTGATAGGTTCTGGCGAGCGGCAACGCCAAATATCCGTGGCTGCCTGCGACCCGCAAAACGATGGACAATATGGACACAATGGACAATATGGACATGATGGACGAGAACGCCTGCTTGCCCGCCGTCCATACGGTCCATAATGTCCATAGTGTCCATAGCAGCTGGCGGGAACAACAATGATCAATGGGTGATAGGTTCTTGCGAGCGGCAACGCCACATACCCGTGGCTGCCTGCGACCCGCAAAACGATGGACAGTATGGACAATATGGACATGATGGGCGAGAACGCCTGCTTGCCCGCCGTCCATAGTGTCCATGTAACCGGTCACTTATTGATAACAGCCATTTCCTGTTGTCTTGCAATGGAACCCATTTTTCGTGTCTACTATGTCGCACGCTTACAGCGTGCAATTTTTGGGGGATGCCTACCCGGGGCGGCG
>JAAZKQ010000072.1 GCA_012799755.1 Lentisphaerota bacterium
GGCGGAGTGATGCGTTTTTTAGAAGAAAAGGGCATAGGCTTCAATGTCGGCGTTGGGGTCGTGCCCATAGTCTGCGGGGCGTCTCTCTTCGACCTCAGCTGCGGGAACGCAAACATTCGCCCGGACGCGGCGATGGGTTATGCCGCTTGCAAAGCCGCTTTTGCCGACAAAGGCCCATCAAGAGAGCTTGGCAACGGCAACTTGGAAGAAGGGAATGTCGGCGCAGGATGCGGCGCAACGGTCGGAAAACTGTTTGGAGCGTCCCGCGCAATGAAGAGTGGGCTTGGAGTTTACGGCATACAGACCGGAGATATAAAAGTGCTTGCTGTCGTTGCCGTAAACGCCCTCGGAGATATAAGGGATTATGATGAGGCAAAACCTTTGGCGGGACTTTTAGCGGAAGATGGCAAGACTCTGATTTCTACGGAAGAAGCTATGGTCGCCATGGCTTCAGGCTGTGTAAACGCCTTTTCCGGAGACAGCAATCTCCCTGCCAACACGACAATAGGCTGCGTTGTGACGAATGCCGCACTCACCAAAGCACAAGCTAAAAAGGTCGCTCAAATAGCTCAAAACGGCATCGCTCGAACGATATTTCCGGCGCACACCCTCAACGACGGCGACACTATTTTCGTAATGTCCACAGGCGAAGCCGGGGCAGACCCCGGCGCCGTGGGAATTATGGCATGCATGGCGGTCGGCAAAGCGATAAATAGGGGCGTATTAAAAGCAAAGTCAGCCGGAGGCTACAAGGCCCTCTGTGACCTCTAAGCGGAAATATCATCGCTGATAGCAATGGCTGGCCGGAGGTCGTCCGAAAAGCACAAGTGGGTTTTGCGAGAGGGGGAGGAAAGGACCCAATGGGCTTTTTCCGCCCTCGTGCAAGACCTGACTATGCCTTTCGTACGGTTTCTTGACCTGGCGCCATTCAGCGCAGCTGCACCAGCACGGTCAGACGCCGCAGGCTGTATTGGCCGGCGTTACTAGTGAAGGTCCAGTCGGGATTGCCCTGCGGGTTGTTGCCCAGGCCGAGCTCGCAAGTGCCGCTGCCCCAGCGATTGAAGGCTATCAGCGTGCATTTCTTCTCGTAGTTATGGACCTGCATGCTGCCGTAGCCCTTATCTTTGGCCTTGCCGCCGCCATCGCCAAAATCAAACTTTGACGAACTCGCGTTGGGTATGTTGGCTTGATTTTGCGGGCCATAATTGCTGGGCCAGAACTCAATATTGCCGCCGCTCAGATTCATCCCCACCGGCACGCCGGACACATTGCTGGCGATGGTCATATTCGTCACCTGGCATTGGAAGAAGGCCTCGCTTTGCACCGTCGGCACCCCCATCTGCGCCAGGTTCTGAGTAAAGGCGTCCATGGACACAAAGACATACTGCAAGGGCTGTCCCTCTTTCTGTAACTCCAGGCAGTAGCCAATGCGATCTACCGTCATGCCGCCGAACTCCTTGCTCCGATCCACGGAGTACGGCACCGGCTCGTTGTGATAATTGGTCTTCTCGGTAATGTCCAAAACGTAGAGGGGATGATAGCCCGCCGCTTCCGCGATGCGTTCCTGCAAATCATTGGTCACGGGCACCTCGCCAACCACAAAGGGTCCGGCCGGCCAGCCTTCACGATTCATCAGATTCGGTTCGGCCAGCTGATCCCAGGCAAAGCGCACCGCCTGGATCTGCTCCACACCCGCCGCTGACACTTCCAGCTCGGCTGCACCAACAATTGCAGCTTCAGCAGGCACAAAAATGCCTTTCGCCCCGCAGAGCTCAAAATGGCTCAGCGGCTTGTCATCCCGTGCGACCAAACCGCCGCCCACATGTTCGAAACGGAGGCGGGCCTTGCCGGCGGCAGCCGTCATGTCTACACACACCGGGCCGCTCCACACAGCGATATCCTGCCCATAATGCTTCTTCAGCGCCAGCGTCGCCAGGCGTTTGCCCACTGTCCGTTTATCGCGCGGATGAATGTCCTTGAGGTTGCCTACGTCGTTGATGACCACCTGCCCCGTGTTGGCAATGGCCTCGCAACTCGTCTGCGCCACCTGCATGCGCGGCAACACATACGGCTGACTCGCGCCGTAATTGTAAGGCGCTAGCTGCACCCAGTAGAAGGGGAAGTCGCCCTGCCCCCACAGTTGCCGCCAACCGCCAATCAACGCCTGCTTCTTGTAAAAATACAGCGGCCCGTCATGCCGATTCGATTCGCCCTGATACCAGATCGCCCCACAAATCGCGTAGGGAACCATCGGCGCGATCATGGCATTGAAGAGCGTCGTCGGTTCGCGATTGCCGCTCAATGGCACGATCTCCTTGGGATAGTCCGGCTTCGTCAAAATGGGCTTTTCCGCCGCCAGAGCCTGCCGGGCCTCGGTCAGCCATTGCTCGGTATCAGCCAAGTACTGCCGCAAGCGCGCCTGGTATAATGCGCTGGTCGGATTGGCCAAGGCCACCTTCTGACGGATATCCGCCAACTCGTTAATATCCGCAAAACCGCATTCCGGCGTCCACGGCTCAATGCGCGTCCCGCCCCAGGAGCTGCTGATCAGGCCAATGGGCACGCCAAGCTCACGCTGCAACTCCACGCCGAAGAAATAGCCCACGGCGCTGAAATCAGCGACAGTTTCCGGGGTGCATTCCAGCCAACGCGGTGACTTCTCGAAGTCCGTCAGCGGCAGAGGCGCCACCGCCTTGTTGTTGGTCACATCAAACAACCGTATCTGCGGCTGCTGCGCCGCCGCCAGCGCCTCGGCGGCGTTGTCGCTGTTCTTGGTGCGCCACTCCATATTGGACTGCCCCGAACACAGCCACACATCGCCAAAGAGAATGTTCTCAAAACGCACGGTCGCCGTGGCGCCGCTGACGATCATCACCGCCGGCCCGCCGGCCTGCTGGGCAGGCATGCGCAACTGCCAGCGTCCCTGGGCATCCGCCGTCGCGCTCTCGCTCTGCCCGGCCAGCTGCACGCTGATCTTCTCGCCCGGTGCAGCCATGCCCCACACCGGCAAAGGCCGGTCACGCTGCATCACCATGTTGCTGGAAAAAATCTTCGGCAGGGTCGGGTCAGCCCACAAGATTCCGCTCACACCCATTGCTACCGCCAGAACCGCCACTCGCGTCAACCATCGCCGTACCATGCTGTCACTCCTTTTCATCTGTACTCATTTCATTACGAACCAAGCAACGTAACCAATATGAAAAACGTTAGGCGCACCCGACTTTATTTGACGACCACCACACCGTGAATGCGCACGCTATCAACTTCCACCGTCAGCGTACCGTCTTCACCCTCGCCGTGGCAGCCGCAGTCGCAGTCGTCGTCAGGCTCTTCTGCGCAACCGCAATCGCAGTCGTGCTGGTGAGCGTGGGCCTTCGTCGGCTCGGGCGTCCACTCCCAGGACATCTCGCCATTCTCTTCAAAATGCCATTCGACGCTCTCGGGGCACCAGCCCATGCGCACGCTCAGCTTCAGCGGCCCGACGGCCGGTATTTCGTCCACCATGCCATTGTTAGGCTGGTTCGGTATGCCCGACGAGCGGTTGATGAAGTGGAACTGCAAGGCGTTGTTCTTGAAACGCAGCGCGACATCCACCGCCAAGGGCGCCTCTATGGACACCACCGGATCCGGATAGAGCCGCCGCATCAACTCATGCACAAATTGCCGCGTCAGCGGATAGCGATTATGCTCAAAGTCGCGGAAGAGGTCCGCCGCCACAAACATCACCCGGCCACGCCCCACCCGCGTCGTCACTGCTGCCGGTGCTTCCAGCAGGCGTTCGTCGCAAAGCGGCGTCCTGCCCAGCTTGCCGATGCCGCGGCCCTTCTTGCCCATCTGCAACAGCCCCCATGGCTCGCTGTGCAAGGGCACGCCGGCTTCGCCCTTGTTCACCGGCAAATGATAGGTCGCCTTGTCTTCCAAGGTCAGACCATCCAAGCCCAAGAAGGAAAACCCAAAACGCTCGGCCATGCCGGCGCCCGTCAGGAACAAGAGCCCACCGCCGCGCACGTAGCGTTTCAACGCGGTGACCATCTCCTCCGACAGCCGCAGCTGCTCCGGCACCACCACCACTGGGAAGGCCTCCAGAGTCTGCAACAGCGCCCATTCGTCCATGATATCCACGCCATAATGGCACTCCGACAAGGCGAACACCGCGCCACGCACCGGCGCGACATCATAGCCATGCATGAGATTCTTGCCCGTCGGGCGCGAGTAGTAATGCACTTCCGAATGCAAGACCGCGACCTGCGGCAAGCCCAGCGTGCCCTGGCATAAACGCCGGCGTTTGGCGATAAACCTCCCCACTTCGCGCAGGCGTTTCAGTCGCCATGGCACCAGCTGCCCCGTCCGTACGCCCGGAGTCTCGTAGATTTGCACATTGCCTCCCATAGCCATGAGCATGGCGGCCTCCTGCGTCAGCATGTCCACCGGCTTCAGCGTCCAAGGCGAATTCGGCTGTCCCATGCCGTGCGAGCAAGAAAAAGCCCAGAGCATGATGTCCCAAGGCTTGCCGCGATTGCAGAGCCAGCGCGCCTCGCAACGGCTACCGTCAAGCCCCCACACCCA
>JAAZKQ010000010.1 GCA_012799755.1 Lentisphaerota bacterium
AAGACGCCCCCGCCAAGGTCCCTGCCGCTGCCAACCAACCGGGCGCCGCCTTAAAAGGCGCAACGAACGACGTGCGCTTTTGTGCCTTTGCGGACATCCATTACTACCCGGGCGTCTTCCCCCACGACAGCCGCGAATGGCTTGAGCAAATCCTCGACCGCGCCACCCGCGAAAAGGTTGATTTCGTCATTCACGCGGGCGATTTCACCCACCGGCCCAAGCAGTTCATTGACTATGTCAACTGGTACAACGACTATTCGCTGCCGACCTATCATTGCATCGGCAATCACGACGATGACGGCAACAGCCACGACGTCACCCTCGAATGTTACCGCCTGGAAAGCGGCCACTACTTTTTTGATCGCAATGGCTTCCGCTTCATCGTCGCTGATCCGAACTACTTCTTGCAGGACGGCGTTTACATCCACTATTCGTCGGCCAACTACTACAAAGTCGGCACTTCCTACGTCCCGCCGGAGCAGCTTGAATGGCTTAAGGACGCCATTGACAACTCGCCTCATCCCTGCGTGATCTTCAGCCATCAGAGCTTCGAACGCGAAATCGGCGGCTGCAAGAATTACGCCGACGTCCGCAAAATCATCAATGACGCCAATGCGGCCCACCCCGGACGCGTCCGCCTGGTCATCAATGGTCATCACCACCGCGACAATCTGCGCCTGATTGACAACGTGCTCTACTTCGACCTCAACTCCGCCAGTTACGAGTGGGTCGCCAAGGCGCATGACAAGTACCCGCCGGAAGTCCTGAACAAACACAAGCTCGCCAAAAACACCGTCATGTACAACGACCCCGTCAACGCCATCATCACCATGAACAGCGATGGACGCATCAAAATTGACGGCATGGAGAGCTCCCTCTTCATGGGCATCACCCGCGAAATGACCGGCAATCCCCGCTACGACGCCCATGGCCGCGAAACCACCGCCCGCGTCCAGTCGCTGGACATCACCCTGAACTGGGGATAAAACCTCAAATAGGCGCGACCTCTCCCCAGTAGTCTTTGAGGTAGGGCTTTTCGAGTTCCAAGAGCTGATTGAAGCAGCTTTTGATGGTCGCCGGCGTGGCGCTGGCGGCGGTGCAAGGATCAATGACGCAGGCCAGGTAGGCCTTGCGCAGGTCCTTTTCCAGGAATGCGTCGCTGCCGAGCGTCTGCATATTCGCCATGTTGCTGCAGAGCGCCGCCAGTTCAATGGGCATGCTGCCGTAGCGCATCGGGTGCAGCCCCATGCGATCAACGATGCATTGGACTTCCACGCAGGTCTCGCGGGAGAAATTATCAATCAGCTGATCATTCATGACGTTGATGTGCATGCGGTACACCGTATCCGTCTCGTGGGCATGCACGATATGCGCGCCGTACTCAAAGGAGCGCTTGAGATTAAGCGGCGACTCGCCGCGCAGCTCCTTCACCAACGGCGCCTCGGCGTGCCAGCGCGGCTGCGTCGGCGGCGCGACGCGATCCGGCTTGCGCAAATCCTTGAAGAACTGCAAGCGGTCCTGTTCGCGCGGCAGGTAATACGGCAGGTACTCGGCCAAGTGGCTCGACGACTCGGTGGTGAAGTAGCCGAAACTCTTGAGCAACTCAAATTGTACGGGTCGTTTTTGGTAGATCACCGGGTCTTCAATCGCCTTGAGCAGATCACCGTAGGCATTGCGGCCATCAAGGTATTCCAAGCGCAGGAACCAATTCATGTGATTGATGCCGGCGCACTCGTAGCGCAGGCTCTTGTAGGGCACCTTCAGCCAGTTGGCGAGGTCACGGATGCCGTACTGGATATTGTGACACAAGCCAAAGGTGGTGATGCCTGGGCAGGCCTTGCAGATAATCCGCGTCAACATGGACATGGGATTGACGTAGTTCAACAGCCAGGCGCCCGGACAACGTTTCTCCATGTCCTTGGCAATCGCCAGCAGTTCCGGGGCTGTCCGCATCACTCGGAACATCCCACCAATGCCAACTGTGTCCGCCACCCGCTGCTCAATGCCGTGTTCACGCGGCACATTGATCTCGTAGTAATAGGGCACGCCATTGTAGCCCGGGCCGCCTTGGGAAAAGGCGGTGATGACATAGTCCGCACCCTCCAGCACGCCATCGCGCCAGCCCGGCTCGCCGCTGATCTTTGCGGCGTCGGCGCCCACTGCGGCGGCGACTTTCCGCGAATACTCCAATACCGGCCGCAGGTGATCCGGATTGATGTCAACCAAGACCAACTCACAGTCTCGCAACTCCGGGAAACTCATCAAATCAACCACCGTACGCGCACCAAAACCACTGCCGGCACCAATGAATACCACCTTCATCTGCTTCACTCCTTGCTTGTGTAAAAAACAATCGCCCAATCAACGAATCCGACACAAACCCTCACGCCTCCGC
>JAAZKQ010000073.1 GCA_012799755.1 Lentisphaerota bacterium
CAGCGGAACATGACCCCGCAAGCGTATTCAATGGCGCCGTAGGCGCCTAACCATGCTTAACCCCGGCCTTCAGGCCGGGGTGGCGGGCACCCCATGAGGCAGTGCCTTGTAAAGGCACAACAGCAGAAAATGACCACCGGTATGACCGGTATCAATCGGTGACCGGTTACCCTAGTCCAGCTTCATTGCTGGGTTTCACGATTGACATATTTATTTTCCCCGATACTTTTGCTCATTCTCTCCATGCTTTATCAAGAAACCTTTTAGCCACCAACCCAAGAGTCCGCAATGCACATAACATTTGGGATTTTTCTTGACGGCGCGGAATGGTCGTCAGCTGCTGCTTCATTGGGGGAAATTGTCTGTGGGCCCATGCAGATGCTGCCAGTGTTGGAGGAGCGCCTGGGTCTATCCGGCGTACAAAGCAGCACGCCGGAACGGATCAATCAGTATATGGAAAAAATCAAGGCAGTGGCTCCGGCCTGGTGCCGTGAGTCGTTCGAGCTGGATGCCTGGACGACTGCCCGGCAGCTGCTTGCCTGGCGCGATGAGCTAATCGAAGCCGGCTGGGATACCCAAGAGGCGCCTTCGCAGCGCTTGCAGACGCTGGCGACGCTGGAGCAGAACACCCTGCCCCTGGCGCCTGGAGTGCCGGATCGTCTGCGGACCGTCCTGCAAGCGCTGAACGGCGTGCCCAGCTCCGATAACATTCGCCTGACCGAGCCACTTGCTTTGCTGCCGTGGGTCTGGCGGGAAATCTTCATTACGCTCCGTCGCAATGGCGCCACTTTGTTTGAACCGGAAGAGACCGCAGCAAACGCCGCGCCGGAGGAAGTCCTTCAAGTCACCGGGCGGGACGAGTCAACGTTGGCGACGCAACTGGCGCGCTATCTGGCGCAAGGCGACAACCAAAGCGTCGCCCTCATTTGCAATGGCGACTCGGGGCTGCTTGACGGCATTTTGCATCGCTTCGGCTTTGGCGCTGTCGGCGAGCAACGCTCTTCCCGCTGGCGGGAATCCCTGCAAGTCCTGCCGCTCTTCCTGGAAACCGTCTGGAAGCCCTTTCAGCCGCAGCGTTTTCTTGAACTCCTGCTGCTGGCTGATGCGCCCTTCCCCTACTACATCCGGCGTCCATTGATTGATGCCTTGCAGCAAGAGCCGGGCTTCGGCGGCGAAGCCTGGGGGAATGCCTGGAAAACCGCCGAAGAGACCATCCGCCAGAACAAGCATGGTTATTACTCGGACCAAAAGGCCGAACTGAAGAAGCTCGCAGAACTCCGCGACCTGCTTGAAAAACAGAGTTTCCAAGCGGAAAACACGGTCAACGCCGACCTGCTGATTGAGCGTTGCCAGTTCTTGCAGAACCGCCTAGGGCCGCGAGTGGCAGAGACTCCCGGCCTGGGCGCGGCCCTGCTGCATGTCAAGGAGCTAATCAACATCCTCAATAAGAAGACAAACGTCAGCCGCATTGAGTTGGCGCGGATGCTCGATAGCATTATCGGCAGCGGCAGCGACAATGACGGCCGGCGCGCCGAAGTCAATGATTTCCACTGCGTCAACCACCCCGCCAAACTCCAGGCGGATGTCGCGACTGTCCTCTGGTGGAATTTCCTTGATGTCGGTCGGATAAACTACAGCAGCTGGACGGCAGAGGAATGCGCCGTGCTGCCCGGCTTCAACCC
>JAAZKQ010000074.1 GCA_012799755.1 Lentisphaerota bacterium
CAGCACGTCCGGCTCATGGGGGTGCGTGGGGATTCGTTTGCGGGGTCATGTTCCGCTGCGGGCTGCAAGCCCACAGCACGTCCGGGAGACGGGCGCGCGTCCACTTTGTCCACCCTGTCCACAAATGACCGATTACGGTTGCTTTGCTGAAAGCTTATATGTCGGCAAACGATTTTTGTTTCTGCTCTTATATTACCAGTTTTACTGCGCGTCGCCTTTGGCGTCTGCGGCGAAGCATTCATGCATGAGAAAGGTATTCAGACAAATGGCAGATCAAATTACCATGACGAGCTCCGGTCTAAAGGTCGGCAACAACCCCGTCATTCCTTATATCGAAGGCGACGGCACCGGGCCGGACATTTGGCGGGCGACGGTTGCCGTGGTTGACGGCGCGGTGGCGAAGGCCTATGGCGGCGAACGCAAGATCGCCTGGAAGGAAGTACTGGCCGGCGAAAAAGCCTTCAAGGCCACGGGCGAATGGCTGCCGCAGGCGACCATTGAAGCTTTCAAGCAGGACTTGGTGGGCATCAAGGGCCCCTTGACGACGCCTGTCGGTGGTGGCATTCGCAGCCTCAACGTTGCCATCCGTCAGGAGTGCGACCTATACGTCTGCCTGCGGCCTGTGCGCTACTTTGCCGGCGTGCCCTCGCCGGTCAAGCAGCCTGAGCTGGTGGACATGGTGATCTTCCGGGAAAACACCGAAGACATTTACGCCGGCATTGAATTTGCTGCCGGAACGCCTGAGGCGGCGGCGCTGGCTGCCTTTATCCGTGAGCGTTTTCCGAAAATGTACGGCAAGATTCGTTTTCCGGAAGACAGCGGCTTGGGCATCAAACCGGTTTCGAAATCCGGCACGCAACGTCTGGTGGCGGCAGCGATTGACTATGCTATCCGTGAGGACCGCGATTCGGTTACGCTGGTGCATAAGGGCAATATCATGAAATTCACCGAAGGGGCATTCCGTGACTGGGGCTACGCCTGCGCGCATGAGCGCTACGGCGCGCAGCCCATTGACGGCGGCCCCTGGCACAGCCTGAAGAATCCGCGCACGGGTAAGGAAATCGTCATCAAGGATGTCTTGGCCGACGCCTTTCTGCAGCAGATTTTGACGCGACCGGCCGAGTACAGTGTCATTGCGACCCTGAATCTCAATGGTGACTATATCTCGGACGCACTGGCGGCCTGCGTTGGCGGCATCGGCATTGCCCCTGGCGGCAATATCAACTACCAGACGGGCACGGCGGTTTTCGAGGCAACCCATGGTACCGCGCCCAAGTACGCCAATAAGGACATGGTCAATCCAGGCAGCCTCATTCTGTCCGCTGAAATGATGTTGCGTTACCTTGGTTGGACGGAAGCGGCTGACGCCATCATCCGCGGCCTGAGCCGAACCATCGCCAACAAAACCGTGACCTACGATTTTGAACGGCTCATGTCCGGCGCCACCAAGGTCGCCTGCTCGGAATTCGGTCGCCTGATTGTGAAAAACATGTGACAAGGTGTAACTTTGACCGGCGCTAAACAAGCCCCGCAAAGGGGATTGTAGGACGCCGACCAGTCGTGCGCTATGGGAAAGCCTGAGGGCAACAAAGACGAGTTCGAGTGGGAGCAGAGCTTCCGGCAAAGTGATGACTTTGCCCGCAAGTACTTCCAGCTCCTGCGCCGCTATGGCGATCTACCTGATGGCGAAGACCTTATCACCAAGAAGCTCACCAAGATCTTCGGCGAAGAGTTTGTTGACGCGATGTACGGCTACGACGATTATTTTTCGGACACGGATTTGTCGCCGCTGGACAATCCCGATCTGGATTTGGACGATATGGAAGACGACATGGATGGGCAACTTGGCGCGGGCAGCGGCGCGGCGCCGGGCGATGACGCTTTTGACAAGGAGTTGACCGGTCGGCCGGGCATGGAAAGCGTTGATCGTCATTGTCACGAGCTGGTTGTCACGCTGACGCAGACGGCCATGGGCTGGTGCAATCTCTATTCGTGTCTGTTGACCAAGGAGCATCGCGGCGATGGCCTGCGGGTGATGTTCTTCGTCAGCCGGGCCTTGGCGAATATCAGCATCAGCCTTGAGGAAATGATTCGCTGGGAAGTCAGCGCGGCGGTGGCGCGGGCTAAACGCTGCTTGGACAATGTGAACCAGGCCATTGGTCTGATCAACGATATGAAGGAAAGCAATCCGGCGATTCGGGAGGTCATGACGACTATCCAGACGCAGTTGATCAAATGCGCCGACGATCTCGGCGAGTACATCCGCGAATGCCGTGCCCTGGACAAGGACGACATGCCCTTCTGAGCGCTTGGTGCAAGGAACCGGCGTGATGCCGCCGTCACAGTGACAGGTCTGACGACAGCGAATAGTGACGAGTATGCGAAAACATCAATCCACAGCAGAAGCCGCTCTGACGGCGGGCGCCGACGGCACGCTCGTGTTGAG
>JAAZKQ010000075.1 GCA_012799755.1 Lentisphaerota bacterium
AGGTGAAGACGTGGGACGGCGTCAGTTACCGCGCGGATTCCGACCGCTTCTGCGTTAATGTCTATAATTTCAGTGACGCCGAGCAGCGCATTGCCCCGGAGTTGCAGCTGCCCGCGGGCGTTTCAGTGGCCCAGGCGCCGGCTGAGGCCGCCCTGGTGCTGCCGCCGCGCAGCGAGACGCCCTTGGTTTGGACGCTGGATTTCAGCGGCTGTAAAGACGCGTATTACCGCATTCGCCTGCATGACACCGGCTTCCCGTTGGCCGGCTGCACCGTGCCCTTTGTCAACTGGTCGTTCATGGCGAAGACGACCTTCGATTTCATGAATCCTGAGCGTTGGCGGCAGAACAGCTCGGGCGCGTCCACCTTCAGTTTTGATGCTGTCGAGCAGGCGTTGAAAGTCTCGACCACGTTTGCGGGCAGCAACAGCGATCGGTGGGTCTTTCCCGAATACGTGCTTGATGCTGGGAGCGAGCAGCTGGCGAACGCCGTTGGCATTGGCTTCAGCATCAAGGTCAAGCGCGGCGGCAATGCCGGCCGCATCTGGGCGCCGCTGGTCATGATGGCCTACCAGGACGAAAACGAAAAGGGCAAGTACGACGGCCTGCGCTATACCGACCCGCAGGATGAGTGGCGCGAGGTCTTCGTGTCATTCAATCCCGACCGCGCCGGGCTTTACAAGATGATCCGCGTGGGCATGTGCACGTCCAGCGACCAGATTGACTACTGGCTCAAGGATGTCGTCATCTACTTCCGGCCGTGAACGCGCCTGGCGGGCTCGGCGCGTCATTGCGGCTGCCTGATGCGGCCTTGTTCGAATTGCCGGCGGTGGCTGCCGGCCAGCTGGTGAAAGAGCGGCATGCCGCCGAGTACGAGCAGGAGGATGTCGTCAATGGTGCCGACCACCGGCATGGCGTCCGGGATGATATCCAGCGGCATGAGCCACCAGAATATCGCCATGGCGCCCAGGAGGATGCTGCGCGGCCACAGGGACACCTCGGACAACAGCGAGTCGTAAGTGGACAGACTTCGCGCCGGTGCCAGGAAGAGCCCGTCTGAGCTGAGGTGGACCGTGAGCAGGCCGTGTTCATAAACCAGCCGGTGGCTCAGCGACCGGGCGATCACGGGTATGTCTTCTGCGGGCACGCCGTAGCCGTCAGTGTAGTTGCGGCGGATGATTTCCAGCACGCTCTGTTCGGCGATCTGGCCGTCCTGCAGGGCTCGTTTGACGATGCGGATGCTGCTGGTGCGTTCGGCGTCGTCGCGGACTTGGCGGAGGCGCCGGAGGATATTCCGGTCGCAGACGTAGCTGGCCACGTCCATGTATTGGCCGATGACTCCCAGTAGCATCAGGGTGGCGCCGATGACGAAGCTCAGCGACGGCCGTGGCGTATTCAGGATGCTTTGGATGAAGGGCACTAGCAAGGCCGTGAGGAGCAGACCGATGAGCGTGGATTTGCGCTGGCCGAAGGACAGCGCCACGCAGACAACGATCAGCAGAAAAGCGAGCCCCGGCGAGGCGAATATCTCCTGGAAGGCCTTGGGGATTACCGAGTTGACGCCACTGAGTCGGAGCAGGTCCTTGATCATGCTCATGGCATCGCCAATCAGCCCCGTCTGGTTGTTGTAATTCCATGGCTTGCCGATGATGCGGCCGAGAAAGAGCGAGAGGGGAAAGATCAACAGGGCTTGCAGGAAGACGTTGATGCCTTCGGGCCGGCCAAGCAGATGCCATTCGAAGCTGACCGTCGCGACAATGATGAAACTGATGATAATCGCCAGCAGGCCGTGGTTCCAGACAAAAAAGTGCTGGCCGAACCACGGGTCCCGCGCCATGAAGCCGATGGCGAAGATGTAGGCCAGCGCCACCAGCAGCCACTTGGGCGACCAGATGCTGTCGACGCCGGGCGCCCAGTACAGTCGGCGCTCCCGGCAGTAGCGGTCGATATGCGCGAGGATGCTTTTCATGGCGATGTTCTTTCGTGGGGCCGGCGGGCGGCGGCGGTCCCAGTCGTTGTCAGTTGTTGCCGCGCTGCCGCAGCAGTTGTTCGTGGAGTTCGATTTCCTGCTCGACATTGGCGTAGGTCATGAGCCGACCGTCCACGATGCGGCTGCCTGGGTTGCGTTGCCACCAGTTGCGCCAGTGCTGTCGGCAGTCCCGCAGGAGGGACAGGCGCAGTTGCAGGGCCAGGCGGCTGTCTTCGGGCATTTGGCGCAGCATGGCGAAGGCCTCTTCGCGGTAATCGTCTTCCCAGGAGTAATTGCTCAGCCACCACAGGCGTCGCTGGCTGTCGGCCATGAGCAACCGGAAGGCCTTGAGGGCGTTGCAGACGGCCGGCGTCGGTTTTCTGGTGGCCAGCGCGGCTTCGGCGGCGGCGCATTTTTTCAGCTGAAAGGCAAGAAGTTTACCGTAGTATTTGCGGTCCTGGCGGGTGTAGTAGTCCATGCGGGGCACGGTGTCGATGTCCAGCTTGGCTGGGTAATAGACGGCTTCCACCGCGTCGGGGACCAGCTGCCTGAGGCGGCTGCACTGCCGGCGAAGGTCGTCGTGTTGACGCAGGAGGAAGAGCAGCTCCAGGTGCTGCTGCCATAGCGGTAGCCACAGGATGTGCTCGCGCTGCTGGGTGGGCAGGGCGTCGAGATACTCCGCGCATTTGTCGCGGGCGCCATTGAGGCGGCCAGTTTCGCGCAAGACGGTGATTTCGGCCAGGGCGTTCTTGACGGCCTCGGGCGGGCGCTCGGTCAACAGCGGTGAGTGCAAGAGCAAGGCGTCGTCTTTGGGGGCGGTCTTGATGAAATGCCGCCAGGGAAAGGCCAGCGCGACCACGAGCACAAAGGCCAGCACCGCCGCCAGCAGGGCCAGGAGCTCGTAGAGCGAGCGGCCGCCCTGCTGATCCACGCCGGTTGATGCCGTCGGATGGATGCCCTCGCGAATGTCGGCGGCGCGCTGCTCGTCGTCACTCAATGCCCGGGTCGCTGGCAGGGTCTGCAAATATGGGCCGTAGGCCGGCGAGAGGGTGGTGACCGTGCCGCCTTGGCTGCGGACAGCGCCAGATGTTGCTGGCACGACCGCGTTGCTTGCCGGCTGGGCCGCAGCCCCGTTAGGCGTCGTCGGCGTGTCGGTGCCGGTGGCAGGGTCTGGGCTGTTGGCACCAGGATGGTCGCCGTTCAGCTTGTCGTCGTGTTGATTGGGTTCGGAGTTTGCCATGGTTGTGTAGTTGTTTTGCTGGTCGACCACGCAGGCGAGGCGCGTAGGTGAATAAACGCGTTGGCCTTGTGCAACTAACGACGAATCGCCAGGGCCTTTCATTGGACGGTGCCGTGGAGCACCGCGCGGTGCGTGGCTACTCGCTGTGCTTGTGGCATAAGAAAACGGGCAGCTGTTTTGGGATTAATCTTGAAATGACGTTTGTACTTATGTATACTGACAAGGACTCGCATTAGTGCATTAGGTATGGCTGTGGCGAATGCCAAGCGGCTTTTGCCATGACGACGGAGTGTTCATGTGATAACTGGGAGGTTGACGATGAAGCGCTTGCAGCTATTTACTCTGATTGAATTGCTGGTCGTGATTGCGATCATTGCCATTTTGGCGGCCATGCTGCTGCCAGCTTTGGCGAAAGCGCGGGAGAAGGCGCGGAGCATCACCTGCACGAATAAGCTCAAACAGGTGGGTCTGGCCTGGACCATGTACACCGGCGACAATGAGAATCGGACCATGCCCTATGATATGGCCCTTGATCGCTTCATAAATGAATTTGGTGGTCAGGAAGCCTCTTCTGGCGGCGAGAATCGCTGGCGTTGCTATTTCATGTCTTACCTAGGCGACCCCAATGTGCTGCTTTGCCCCAACGGCCGCAATGACTACAAGGCCGACAACTACAAATGCCAGCTGCAAGTCGAGTACTGTTATAATTCCGGCGTAGGCAACAAAGTCGATTCTGTCATCACCAAACCCGCTAACACCATCGCCTTTGCAGACTCCGTGCACTGGGGCGCCAATAAATACTGGATTGCCTACGCCGGCAACAAAACCTACAAGACCTATTTCGCATCAAATACTAATGCCAGTTACCGCGTCCCGGAACGCAGCCGGCATAACGCCTCCGGCAGCAACCTTGTCTTCGCCGATGGCCATACCGAATTCCGCAACCACGTCAATATCGTCTCCGAAGGCGATACGCTCCTCAAATACAATCAGTGAGCGGACGACAGGCCGCGAATGTTTTTCGCGGAGGGATCGGACGGATCGTCTTTTTCGCGGACGGATCGGACGGATCGGACTGATCCGATTACTGATCGGTCTGATCGGTCTGATCGGTCCGATGCTCTTCACTTCGTGTTCTGGCAATGGTTGGCGAGGAGTTGATTGGTAACCATGTGCAAGATCATTCGCCGAGGTTTTGAGCGCCGAAGGCGCGACCTTAGATAGCCCAGGGCAAGCGCCCGCAGGGCGCGTCGCCTTGGGGAAGGGCCCCACCCGCAATGAGCCCTGTCGGGGCGACCTAAAAGACCAGCGACGATGGGGCGCAGCGCGCAATACTGCAGCAGTCAATGAGTTCCATTGCCTCTTTGGCCCCAGTCAGCTGCGCCGACTGGGGCCAAAGAGGCCGAGGAACACGGCCTTAGTTGGCGCTTTACCCAGGGCGGCGCACGCTTTCAGCGTGCTTGCCCTGGGCTGGTATGCTTTCGCGCTTTCAGCGCTTCTGCCGCTTCGCGGCGATGAAATGCCGCGATGACAAAAGGCTGTTTTGGTTGAAACAACTCGCGCCAGGGAAATCGTCAAGTGAAGAGTATTGGACGGATCCGACGGATCGGACTGATCGGATTACTGATCGGTCTGATCGGTCTGATCGGTCTGATGATCGTTCTGATCTCTTGGCGCATGCTATTGCCTATCACCTGGCAGGGCTTACATTAAGCCGCGCGTTATTGCCGGGCCGCAGGTCGGTTCAGGTGGCGCGCATCACCACGGTTGTCATTTGCATGGAAAGGCATCAGTATGAGCGACATCACCCGCACGGCGTCCTGGCAGAAGCTGCAGAGCCACTACGCACGCATCAAAGACGAGCATCTGCGCGATATGTTCCAGCAGGATCCGAAGCGTGCGGCGACGTTTGCCCTGGAATTTGAAGACCTGCTGCTGGATTACTCTAAGAACCGCATCAAGGCCGAGACCATGACGCTCTTGTGCGAGCTGGCTCGCGAAGCCGGCCTGGAAAAGGCCATTGGCGAGATGTTCAGCGGCAAGGCCATCAACGAGACTGAAAAACGCGCGGTGTTGCATGTCGCTTTGCGCAACCGCTCCAATCGGCCCATTATGGTCGATGGCGAGGACGTCATGCCCGGCGTCAATGCAGTGCTCAAGCGCATGGCGGATTTCTGCGAGCAGGTGCGCAGCGGCGCTTGGCTGGGTTACAGCGGCAAGCCGATCCGCAACGTCGTCAACATCGGCATTGGCGGTTCCGATCTCGGGCCGAAGATGGCCTGCGAGGCGCTCAAGGCTTTCTCGTGCAGAAATCTCAATGTGTTCTTCGTATCCAACGTTGACGGCTTTCATCTGGTTGACACCTTGAGCGGACTGAACCCGGACGATACGATGTTCATCGTGGCGTCGAAGACCTTCACCACGCCGGAGACCATGACGAACGCCATGAGTGCGCGTGGCTGGACGCTCAAGGCCTTTGGCAGCATGGCCGCCATTGCCCGCCATTTCGTCGCGGTGTCCACCAATCGAGAAGAGGTCGCGAATTTTGGCATTGACACGAAGAACATGTTCGAGTTCTGGAATTGGGTTGGCGGGCGCTACTCCATGTGTTCGGCGATTGGCCTGCCCATCATGCTGGCGATTGGCCCGAAGCAGTTTACGGCGATGCTTGATGGCTTCCACGCGATGGACGAGCATTTCCGGACGACGCCTCTGGAGAGAAACATGCCGGTAATCATGGGCTTGCTGGGCGTTTGGTACAACAACTTCTTTGGCGCCCAGAGTCACGCGATATTGCCCTACGACCAGGCCATGCATCGCTTCGCGGCTCATTTGCAGCAGGTGGACATGGAAAGCAACGGCAAATCCATCAGCAAAGACGGCGCGCCCGTCACCTGGGAGACCGGCCCGGTCATCTGGGGTGAGCCCGGCACCAACAGCCAACACAGCTTTTTCCAGCTGCTCCACCAGGGCACGAAGCTGATCCCCAGCGATTTCATCGGCTTCTGTAAATCCCAGACGCCCATCGGCGACCATCACCAGATGCTGATGGCGAACTTCGTTGCTCAGACCGAAGCCCTGGCCTTCGGCAAGACCACAGCGGCCGTCAAGGCTGAGGAACCCGGCATCAGCGAAGCCTTGGCGGCACAGAAGACTTTTGAGGGCAATCGTCCGACCAATACGCTGCTGGCCGACGAGTTGACGCCGCGCATGCTCGGTATCCTCATGGCCCTCTATGAGCACAAGGTCTTCACGCAGGGCGTTATCTGGAATGTCTATTCGTTTGACCAGTGGGGTGTGCAGCTGGGCAAAGTCCTGGCCAAGAACATCCTCAAGGATCTCAACGCCGGCAAAAACGCCGAGCTCAAGCACGACAGCTCCACCAACGCCATCATCCGGCGCCTGCGCGAGCGCATGTAATTCACCCCGGCGTCCGCGCTGTCGTCGTGGCGGCGCGGTACGCGCGAAATCCGGCTGGGCGGCATGAGTCCTGACGAAGCATATCGCGAATTGGCCCACATGCTCCTGCGACTTGAGCGACTGAATCCAGACCTCAGGTCTGCGGAAGTCGAACGCCTCAACCTGCTTGCCGAGCAGTCCGGTCAGGAGTTTTTCAGCCAGGCCGCAGAGCAAGTCGAGCGACTGATCACCCTCTACCGCAGCAGCGCCGTCAAGATCAGCGGCGAGAACATACTCGCCGAGTACTTCGAGTGTCTTGAGAATAGCTCGCGGTTGCTGGCGCAGAGCGGCGAGATCAGTCAGCCGGAACCCGTGGCGACGAGCTTCTCCAAGGCCCTCGTGCCTGCCCAGACGCTTAGCGCACTCGATCACTGCATGGTCCTCAGTCGCGCCGTGGTCCCCCATACCTTGGGCAAGGCCGCTGACGCTTTCCGCCGCCGTAATGAGGTGGTTGAGACGGTACTCGAACTGGCTTTCCGGGTTCTTTGGCGCATGGACGCCGACCGCGCCTGTCAGTGGTTCCTGGATTTTTTTGCCAAGCATGACGGCCAGCTTGATCCAGATGTCATCCGCGATGCTCTGACCATCGCCTTGGAAGCGCCCGGGCCCATTCCCCGCGATTTTCTGGCCTGGGCCGAACGCTGGAGTGCCGACCCCAATCTCCTCGAATATTGGCCGAATGTCACGCGCAAATCCGACCGACTGCTTTGCCGCCACGGCATGCGCGCCTGGCGCGAACAGGCCCCGGCGCGCATTGCGCCGCTGGCGCATCTGCGCTTGCTGGTTGATCAACAGCGCTTGAATGACGACCAGCTTCTCGCCTGGCTGCGCAACGCTCTCAACGACCTCGGCGAAAGTGTCTTGCGCTTTATGGCTCTGGACGATTCATTGGCGAGCTCGCAGCAGGCATGGAAAACGGCCGCGCTGATGGTGGAGCTGCGTCGCATCATGGCGCTTTATCCCGTCGTTATGCTTGCTGCCGATCTGATTCTGACCTTGCCGGACGGCTGTGAGAAGCTTGCTTTGGCCTTTATGGGCTTGGCTGGGCAAGGACGCAAACAGTGGGATCAGCGTGTTGAAGAGTTTGCCGCGCGCGTTATTCGCCGCATGTTCATAGCGGATATGCGTGATGGCCGCAAGCCCCTGGCCACGATCCAACGACTGACCTTCGGCGACCAGCTGGCCTTCAGGCGCGCCTGCGCTCAACTCGACATCGTTCAGGAGCAATTCGACTCCATCAAGCAGCGCGAACGCGTCATCGCCATTCTGGCCTCATTTTACGGCAGCTATCGCCATGCGTCGTTCCTGGCCACGGAAGTGTCTCGACGCTATCGCAGCCTCATGCGTCTTCTCCACGAAGACTACCTGCGTCAGCACCTGCCTGCTGAAGAGCTTGATGGTATCCTGCGCGGCGGCGTGATCACCGAACTAGCCGGCATGGCCTCGGCAGCCCGCCGTTACCTCGCCCGTCGGCGGGATATCGCGTCGTCGCTGGAAGAAATGCTGGCGGCTAAAATGGACTTTGAGCAGCACGTGCGCACCCAGCGTCTTCGTGTCTTCAGACAAATCGTGCCCGGGTGACGCGTGTCGCCCAAAAGCAGGACAAAGGGCATTGAATGCCGGCGCTGCGAGGCCGCAGCACGGCCGGGAGACCTGTGCTTGGGTTGTTCGGTGACTGGCGCGGTGGGCGAGATGATGTCACGCTGCGGGCTGCAAGCCCGCAGCACGGCTGGGAGATGGACGCTTGGTTTTGCGGGCGTAACGTCGGGAGACGTACGCTGGGTTTTTCGTTTGCGGGATGATGTCACGCTGCGGGCTGCAAGCCCGCAGCACGGCCGGGAGACAGGCGTGGATGGTGCCGCAGAACGGACAGGAAACAGGTGCTTGTCCACAATGTCCACAATGTCCACTTTATCAAAGAGTGACTGGTTACAATTTACTTCCCGCATTGACGAAAATGGCAGGGCCTTCGCACGGAAAAGGGATATAGTACCGGGTTTAGTCAAGTCGCCGTAACTATCGTGGCTGAATACCACGGCGTGATGCTGCGAGGGCTGATCACGAATGGGTATGACGAGGTATTTTTCCGGGTGCTGACGTTTAATTGGGAGACGTCGGCAGGCCGGGGCAAATGCTTAGACAGGGACACACCATGGCCATATTGGAACACTGGCAGAAACTGCAAGATTTGGCGGCAAAGAAGCCGCCGGCGAGTGAGCTCTTCGAGGCCTTCTTAGCTTGGTCCGAGACATTTACGGCTGCGTCAGAAGACCACGAGGCACTCTTTGTGGCTTGGCGACTGCTAGACAGCGGCGAGCGCCGGCGCCTGCTTCAGCAGGCCATTGCTGATAAGATTCCGGCTGTAGGCAATGGTCCGCAGCTGGAACTTGGCGTTCTCGTAGCGCTCTATCGTGTTCTTGAGGGGCGGCGCTGCTACATTGTCACGCCGTTTTACATCGTCAGTCCCGTTGTGCGCAGCGTGGAAAAGGTCCTGTCGGCGCTTCCGGGCGTCACCGTGCGTTCAGCGGGTTTCATGTGCGGCAACTCCCAGCTCAAACTCAGTGATTGCTTGGAGGCAGCCATCGTCATGATTGACTATTACGTGCTGGCGGCGGCCTACCGCGGCAAGCGCGAGCTGCTGGCGCCACCCGTGGCCCTGTTTCTGTTGGAACTGGATATGTGCTTGTATCACAACCGCCTCCTCTTCTACGAACGCAGCGCACCCAAGGCCGCCGGTATGATCTTCAAGGCGACCACCGCTGAACCCTTCGACAAGGAGGACGAAAAGCAAAAACCGATCTTTGACGTCCTTGGCAATCTGGCCAAACAGGGCCTGCGTTGCGGCGGCGTGCTCAGCCGCATCTCGCCTTTTGTCGCCGGCGAACTGGACAAGTGGGGTCGTGGCGCCTTGTTGCCCAAGGCCATCAAGCCCTCAAAGTCTCCATCATACAGCGCCTTCACCTATCGTAGCGACAAGGAGCGCAGCGCCGCGCTGGCGCAGGACATCATGAAGAGCCCGCACAACGCCCTTGTCGTCGGCTTCTCGGAAACGGCCATCAAAGCCCTGCAGGAAGAACTGCGCCGGAGCGGCCAGGACTGCACCAGCAGCAACAAAACCACTGACATTCCGACCTTTTTCACCATGGCCGGCGGTCCCAAGCGCGTCATGCTCTTTCGTGGTATGCCATCAACGCTGATTAGCCGCACAGTCGAGCGTCCACCTGGCGCCCTATACATCGCCGAGCATTTCCTCTGCTTTGATCATCACCTGAAAGTGCTTTCCGCTTGTGAGAGGGTGCTTGATTTGCAGCAGCCCATGCGGCTTTTCTTCTCGCTGGAGGACCCGCTGTTTGCCATGTACAGTGAGGAGGCCGGCTTCAATCGCCTCTTTGACATCATTGATTTCACTGAGCGCTACGACCCGTGGCGGCAGATCCGGCGGGTATTGGCCAAGGCCATGATCAGTAAAGTCCAGCGCCTGCGCGAGCATTCTTTGCACGAGGATTCGCCGCTGGTAACCACGACACTGGTTAGTCCAACCGCCATCATTGTGCCGGAGAAGAACAAGGGCGCGCGTCACGCCGCCCGGATGGACGCGCCTTGTTTCTGCGGCAGTGGCAAGCCCTTCAAAGAGTGCCACGGCCGGCCCAAAAGCGCCGCTGCCAAACCCCGTCGAAAATGAGTAGAGCAGGAGCGCCGGGCCCGGCCTGGCGCGACAAGGGAGAATAAGACCATGTTTATCACCTTCGGACTTTGCGGCTCCGATACGCCCGAGATGATCGCCAAGTACGCCGAACTCGGCGCGAAGGAGTTTTTCGCCGGCTTTGTGCCCCGGGCGTGGCTGGAGAAGTACGGCTGGGAAGTCTGTCCCAACCGTCGGCCGATGGGCTCGTCCTACAACTACATGCAGATTGAGAACTTGGCCGAGGCGCGCCAGGCTGCCAAAGAGGCCGGCTGCCGCTTCAATCTGGCGATCAACGCCCACGACAATGGCTATGATCGCCTCAAGGACTTGCGAGTGCTGGTGGACACCGTGGAGAAGCTTGAGCCGGACGGCTACATCGTCGCCGACCCGGCGCTGATGTTCTCACTCAAGAGCTGGGGCATCAACCGTGCGCTGCACCTTAGTACGGGCGCCGGTTGTTTCAACAGTTTGGCCGTGCGCTTCTACTGCCGTCATTTCAATGTTCAGCGCGTGGTCATTCCCCGCAAAGTCACCCTGCGCGAGGTCCGCACCATGGTCAATTCCCTCAAGGACCTCAAGATTGAGTTTGAGATGATGATCATCGGCTACCGCTGCCATTTCAACGACGAGAACTGCCATTCCATCCACAGTGGCGCGCGCTGCAATCTTTGCGGCGACGCCATCAACGGGCACCTGCAAGTCAGCAAGCGCTTTCCTGACAACTGGAAGGACGTCGCCCAAGCCATGTTTGACGATCCCTACGGCCAGCTGGCCGAAGGCACCGCACTGGACGAATTCCGCAAGACCATGAACCAAGAGCCCCTGCCGCCGCCACCGCCCATATCGGACATTCGGCACTTTGAGGATGGCATGGACGGCTTGCTCGCTCGGGCCATCTACTATCACTGTGGCCTTTGCGCCATCAAGGAGTTGCGCGATATCGGCGTTCATGCCCTCAAAGTGCCGCTGCGCGGCATTGACACGTTCAAGATGCAGTCCATCAGCACCGTCTATGACGTCATGACGGCGGAAAATCCCACGCCGGAGTACTGTCGCAAACTGGTGAACAGTCCGTCTTTCTGCGCCGATCCCCAAAACTGCTACTACCACGTCCCGGAGGCCGAGTAATGGAACTGGCGATTTACTTTACCAACGTTGACCGGCTCAGTCAGATTGACGAGGCGCTGCGCTTCATCAACTTGGAGAGGATACCGTCCTTTGTCAGCTCAGTCATGTTCTCATCGGACCCGAGTCACGGCGACTATATCTGCAATATCAACGCGCTGACCTGGCTCAACATCTTCACGGAACGCGGCCTTGATTTCAGCCGCCTGTATTTCGGCCAGGAATTCTGCCCCAATCTCATTCCCTCGGCCGGCGAGGTCGAGCAGGCATTTTACTACAGTCGGCAGATGGAATGGGACTTCACCTACGTGACCGGTGGCTACCTGCCCGACGCCGAGCTCGGGCAGGTGCGGCGCAACCTGGAGAAACTCGCCGAGCTCACGGAGCAGGCTGAAATCGTCGTCAACGACTGGGGCGTGCTGTGGCTGCTCCAGGAGCATTTCCCGCAGTTCGAACCCGTGATCGGTCGCCTCCTCAACAAACAGACTCGCCTCAATCTCTTCACCAAGCCCGGTTTGCCTCTGCCCATGCACCTGGACGACATTACGACGCCGGTTGATGAGTTGCGCATGAACCAGCTTAATGCTTACCAGGACGTCAGTATCAGCAATCCCGACTATCTCGCCGCGCTGAAAAGCTGGGGGGTCAAAAAGATTGATATGGATATTACCCCGCAGGGCGTCAAGCGTCCCGCCGACGGTTGGGGCTTGGACCTGGGTTTCTACTATCCCTGGGGCTTTTTGGGCACGGGCAGAAACTGTCCTACGGCCGCCATCGCTGATCCCCGGCGCCTGCACATTGTCCTTGACTCGCCCTGTCCCAAGCTCTGCCGCAAGTACAACTGCAGCCCGACCTTCCCGCAGTTTCCCCACAAGATCGTCCAACGCGGGCCGACGCTGTTCATGTTCCATGACGACTACGCCGAGCCGATCTTCGCCGCTGACGCCCACTACGAACGCTTCATCTTCGAGCCGTGCCTTCCGCTGTAGCGTGGTGCACCCAGGCCACTCCCGCCGTTTCCGGGCAGTCACGGCCATTATTCGCAATTCCAGATGTCGTTTTGTCCATGTCCACCTTCCACATTAAAACCTACGGCTGTCAAATGAACGAGCGCGATTCCGAAGCGCTCAGCTGTCTTCTCGAAAGCAATGGTTACCAGGCCGTTGCCAGCGAGGCCGAAGCCGACATCATCATCTTCAACACGTGCAGCGTCCGCGACCAGGCGGAGCGCAAGGTCATCGGCAAGCTCGGCCTCCTCCGTCGTTTGAAGCGCGACAAGCCCGGGCTGATTCTCGGCCTGGTCGGCTGCATGGCGCAGAATCATGGCGCCGAGTTGCTCAAGCAAATGCCGCAGCTTGATTTCGTCATCGGCACCGACTGCCTCCACAGCGTGCCCGACAGCATTCGTCGCGCCCAGCTGCGGCAGGCGCGCAGCGTGGAAGTCGCCATGGGCCCCGACCAGTTCGTGGAGCTTACCGGCCACTACCCCGGGCAAATCTGCGCTTTTGTGTCCGTCATGCGCGGCTGTGATCAGTTCTGCTCATACTGCATTGTGCCCTACACGCGCGGTCGGGAAAGGAGCCGCCCACGGCAGGACATTCTTGACGAAGTGCGGCGCCTGGCGGACAATGGCACCCGCGAGATTCTTTTGCTCGGCCAGAATATCACCGCCTACGGCATGGCCGAAACGCGGCATGATGAGAGCCGGCGGCCGGACCACTCGCCCTTCGCGGAGCTCCTGGCGGAATTGAATGAGGTCTCAGGCCTGGAGCGCATCCGCTTCACCTCGCCCCACGTGCGCTTTATGAATGACCATTTCGTGGACGCGATCTGCAGTCTGCCAAAAGTCTGCAAGGCCTTCCACATCCCCGTGCAGGCCGGTTCCAACCGCATCCTCAAACTCATGCGCCGTTCCTACAGCGCTGAAGAGTACCTCGAACGCATCGCGGCCATCCGCAACAGACTCCCGGAATGCTCTTTCTCCACGGATGTCATTGTCGGCTTCCCCACGGAAAGCGATGAGGACTTTGCGCAGACTCGCGATCTCATGGCCCAGGTTGATTTTGACATGGCCTACATCTTTCGCTACTCGCCCCGCAGCGGCACCAAGGCCGCCAAAGACTATCCTGACGATGTCCCTGACGAGCTCAAGCACCAGCGCAACCAGATTCTCCTTGACGACCTCGCGGCCGGGTCGGCTCGTCGCAACGAGCGTTTCCGCGGTCGCGTGCTTGAGGTCCTCGTCGAAGGCGTCAGCAAACGCAACGTCGAACGCTGGACGGGTCGCAGCGACCTCAACAAAGTGTGCAATTTCGTTCCTGTGCCGGGCATCAAGCCCGGCGATTTGGTGAATGTTACCATAACCCGCACGACCGCCAATTCGCTCTTCGGCGAGGCTGTCAAGGAATCCTGATCACCACCTGCGGCGGCACGAAGCCTCTTCGCCGTTGCATTGCAGCAATAGTCCCTCCGGCAGCTAGTTCCTTAACATGGATGATTTTCTCGGCAGTACATTCAAAGAACTCCGGCTCCTGCTCGCCTTGATCCAACACCCGACGCGGATTGAGGAGCTGGAGCAGCTCAGTCAGGCGCTGGCGCAGTTCTTTCCGCAACTGGCGACCTTGTCCACGGACAGCTGGCATAAGCTCATCAACCAAGCTGAAAACTATACCCTTGTGCTCTGCAAAGACGGCTTCTGTGCCAATCGTGACGAGCACAGCGAAGTGAATGCCCGGGTCTTTCTCAGCCAACGCAAACACGCCGCCGTCGCTGAGATTGTCGCCCGTGTTCTCGCCAGCCAGGCTGATGCCCAGCAGGCGCGGCAGCGCTTGACTCGCGATCTGCGCAACGCCTTCTACGCCGGTAATGCCGAGCTGATAAAAAACAGCCTTAACAGCCTGAACCAGAACTACCCGGAAAGCTTCGCCACCGGCGAGGCATTCCAGTTCATCTTGCCACAGCTGGATGACGACTGGGTGCAGGGCCTCTCCCATGAACGCCTCGCCATCTGCGCTTGGCAGGCCATACCACGGCTCATTGCCCAGATGCGCGATGCTCCGCGCTTCCTTAAATCTCTCCTGAACATCGCGCCGCATCTACCCCAGGCGGCGTTGTTTCCTCTCGCGGATTGGCTGATCCTGCGCGGGCAGTTCAATGACGCGGAGAAGATCCTTGCCGGCTGTGACGGCGAGGCCAAGAAGATGCGTCAAGCTTGGCTGGCTTTCATTCGCGGCCGCAACTCTCAAGCTATCAGCATGTTCATTGATACCCTCTACAGCATCAGGCATGGCGATAGCGCGCCGGACTACTACTTCCAGACCGTCGGCGGCATCTTTCTCATCTTCGCCCTTATCAAAGACAACTCCGATAGTTCGCTGGCGGCAGCCGAGAACAACGCCTTGCTGGGCAGCCGGGTCAGTACTTGGTCTTCCGTGTACACGCATTTGCTTGCCTACATCCGCAAGCGTGGCAACCGTGTGGAGATCATGCCTTGGGACTCGGCTCGGCGCGACGGCGGGCTCCCGGCCTTCTTCCATTTGATTTGCGATTACTGGGAGCAGGGAAGTCTCGGCGAAGGGCTACTCAAACGCGCCGAGAGCATCACCCGGAACGCCGAAGAGCAGGGCTACGCTTGGATTGCCGACCAGTGTCGTGAACTCCAACGCCGGCTTCAACCCGGGTGGACGCCCGACGATACGAGCCAAGCCAATGCCGCGCTTGACCCCAGCATCCTCTGCATCCTTGATTGCGTCGAAATCCAGCCGCCATGGCTTGCCGCCATACGGCGCCTGAAAGAGCTGTTGAAGAAACCCGTGAACGACGCCCGCAGCCGCTTGGTGTGGTTCTTGGACTACCTTGATGAGGCGGCGGGTGTCATCAGCATCAAGCCCATGGAACAGCGCCAGACCAAGACCGGCAAGTGGAGCAAAGGGCGCATCTTTCCGCTCTGCAAATGCGTCCAGACCGACGTCTGGCCGGACTATCTCAGCGCCCAGGACCTCTGGGCTTGCAACGTCATTGGCAAGTCGCTGCAGGAACAGCCCAGCCTCATGGAGGGCAACCCCAGCACCTTTGTCTGCCAAGAGGCCATCAAGGCTCTCGCCGACCATCCATTGCTTTTCTGGGACGAGCAGAAACCGACGCCGATCAGCTGCGTGCGCTGCCGGCCCTACCTGCATATTCGCAGCCTGGCGGATCAGTTCTGCTTGCGACTGGTGCCGGCGCCGCCGGCATCGGGCCGCATTGTCATCGCCAAGGACAGCGACTCGTCCCTGCGCGTATACAGCTTCAATGAGCAGTGTCTGCGCCTGGCTGAAGCCCTCGGCGAAGAACTCGTCCTGCCGCCGGAGGCACAACGGAACCTGCCCGAATTACTCAGTAAGCTCAGCGACGACTTCATGCTCCTGTCCGATATACCCCTGGATGGCCTCCGCTGCGCCACGGCCCAAGCCGCCGAAATGCCCTATCTGCGCTTGGCGCCGCTGGATCAGGGCCTCAAGGCCGAACTGCTCTTCATGCCCTTCAAGGACATCGGCCGTTACTACCCGCCGGCAACCGGCCCTATTGAGCTGGTAACCAAGGTCAATGCTCGCCTCTTACGCGTTCGACGCGACGGCGAACGCGAGCGGGACCTTGCGGAAAAAATTCTGGCGTCCTGTCCGGCGCTGCATCATGCTGCGCGGGGGGCGCATGATTGGTCGTGGGTCATCAGCTCGCCCATGGCCTGCTATGACTTTGCCCTCCAGCTTCATGACGTCAGCGGTCTTTGTCAAGTCCAGTGGCCGGAGGGTTCCCGCTTGAAAGTCAGCCGTGCCATTACCCATAAGGACCTCGTTTTGCGCACTCAGCGCCAGAATGACTGGTTCGCCATCAGCGGCGAAGTCCGCGTCAACGAAAATCTCACGCTGTCCCTGCAGGAAATTCTCCGTGCCGGCAAGAATCGCCAGGGCAATTACATCACGCTTGAAGACGGCCAGGTCATCGCCCTGGCTGACAGCTTCCGCAGCCGCCTGGAAGAGCTGCAAAATCTTGGCGAGCTGCGCGGCGATCATTTCCGTTTGCACCGTTTCAGCCTGCCGGTGGCGGAGCAGCTACTGGCTGAATTCAGCGGTTTCGAACGCAGCGTTGCTTGGCAGCAGCAGGTTGGCGCCATTGCCGAGGCCATGCGGCTGGTTCCGGTCGTGCCGGCGGAACTCCAGGCGCGCCTGCGCAGCTATCAGCGAGAGGGCTTTATTTGGCTCAGTCGGCTTGACGCTTGGGGCGCCGGTGCCTGCCTGGCCGACGACATGGGCTTGGGCAAGACTCTCCAAGCGATCACCATGATCCTCAGCAAGACCCAGGAAGGCCCTGCGCTGGTCATTGCGCCCACCTCCGTCTGCCATAACTGGCTTCTTGAATGTCAGCGCTTCGCCCCCTCGCTGGAGGTGTCCATCTTCGGTAATGGCGACCGTCAGCAGCAGCTCGCCGCCATGGGGCCCGGGCAAGTCCTTATTTGCAGCTATGGCCTCCTGCAAAGCGAAAATGCCGCGTTCCAGAAAGTCCGCTGGCGTGTCGCCGTCCTTGATGAAGCGCAGGCCATCAAGAACTATCAGGCAAAACGCTCCCAGGCCGCACTCAAAATCAATGCTCAATTTCGCATGGTCACCACCGGCACGCCCGTGGAGAACAACCTCAATGAACTGTGGGTGATCTTCCACTTCATCAATCCTGGTCTCCTTGGCAGTCGCGACAGCTTCCAGAAACGCTTTGCCGTGCCCATTGAAAAAGAGAACAACCGCGTGGTTGCCCAGCAGCTCAACGCGTTGCTGCGGCCTTTCCTCCTGCGCCGCCGCAAGACCCAGGTGCTGCCGGAATTGCCGCCGAAGACCGAAGTATCTCTCTACGTCGAATTATCCGAAAGCGAGCGGGCCTTCTACGAGGCCCTGCGTCGCGAACTTATCGCGCAAGTCTCGCCGCGTAACGGCGAGGATGCCACGCAGCTGCGCATTCGCGTGCTCGCAGCTATCACCAAGCTGCGCATGGCCGCCTGCAATCCCCGCCTGGTGCAGGCCGGTCTGGATATCGCCAGCGCCAAGATGGGCGCTTTTTCCGAGTTGCTTGACGAGCTGCTCTCCAGTGGACACAAGGCTCTCGTCTTCAGCCAATTTGTCAGACATCTCGATCTGGTCCGCCCGCTGCTTGACGAAAAAGGCGTGCGCTACCAGTATCTCGACGGCAGCACCAGCAACAAAGACCGCAGCAGCGCCGTCGAGGCGTTCCAGGCCGGGGAAAGCGACTTGTTCCTCATCAGCCTCCGTGCCGGCGGCCTCGGCCTCAATCTTACCGAGGCGGATTACGTCGTGCATCTCGACCCGTGGTGGAATCCCGCTGTGGAAGATCAGGCATCCGACCGCGCGCACCGCTTGGGTCAGACCAAGCCCGTCACCATCTACCGGCTCATCGCCAAGGACACCATTGAGGCAAAAATCCTCGACCTGCACCAGCACAAGCGCGATCTCGCCGACCAACTTCTCGCCGGCAGCGATCAACCCAGCGCCATCTCCGCCGAGGAACTCCTCAGGCTCCTCACCGAGCATTGACCCCAACTCCCCTGGAATTGAGAAAAATAGGCGCGAGTTCCCCGCCTTGTTTGTCACTACGCACTCATTTGGGCTGTAGGCGCAGACAAGGGATTGAGAATATGGACATGATGGACAATTGCGCATACGTCCATACGTCCCATACGTCTCCTACCTCCCATACGCCCCATACCAAAAAGGGACCGATTACGCGCCATGCGGCGCATGGCGCCGCAGTCGCGTATCAATGAGTGCGATAGTGTATTCCTTGACTGCGCACATTCATGGCAAATCAACGCAGGCGTAGCTGCGCGGCGCCAGGCGGCCGCTCAGGTCGCGGAAGGACCATGCCTGTTCGTCGCCGCCGTAGTTAGCCAAGATGAGCGCCTTGCGGCCATCCGGGGCCTCCCAGCAGGAGTGGAGGACGGCGGGCTGTTCCTTGGTGATGATCCGACAGGCGGCCTCTTTGGTGAAGATCATGCGGGCCATGAAGGACACGCTGCGCTCATCGCAGGTAAAGCCGTCGGGCGAGAGCATCTGGCCGTCAAAGAGGAAGTCGCGATGCGCGTAGTAGAAACGCGCCGTGTCAATGATGAAGCGGTAGATTTCGGCGAATTCCGGGTCGCTCTGAACAGCCGGGCGGATGTGACAGACCATGGGCTGCGCGCCCCAGACGACGGTGCGGGCGAGCTCAATGTAGAACTGATCCGGGTAGAGTTTATGCCAGGGTTTTTCGTTCTGCCAGCGGTCGGCGTCAGGCCATTTGGGGTCCCAGGGCGGGATGCCGTCGGGATGGGCGTAGTTGCCGAAGAACGCATATTTGCCGTGGTAGACGGCGGTGAAGAGCGGCAGCGTGTCACGGGTGATGCCGAGGTGCTCGCTGGAGCTTGAGTTGCAGATGATGGAGCCGTCGAAGAGGTCCATGTATGCCTCATGCGCGGTTTCCGTGGTCAGGTGGAAGCCCGGGTATTCGCGGCGGAGCCGTTCCAGCAGCTGCCTGTAGCCCTGGATGCCGTAGTTGCCGCCGCCCTTGTTGTGCTGATGAGCTGGGTTGTAGCAGGAGCTGTAGCTGGCGCAGCCGATCATATCAAGGTACTGGCCATTGAGTCCGCTGGCATGAAGCTCGCCCAGCAGCGCGCTGATGCGGTCTTGGAATGCCGGCGCTTCGCCGCACATGTAGGCCAGGCGGTGCTGGTTGTACTTGTTAAAGGCAAAGGCCATCGGCGTGCCGTCGCGTTTGATGACCACGCCGTCGCTGCCGCCTTGATCAAAATCAACGCCATCGAGGTCCCAGGTAAGGCCATTGACGTAGACTTGGCTGAAGATGCCTTGGTCGCGCAGGCGCTTGACGGCGGCGCGGAAGGCCTCGACGCCCTCGCGTGGCGGCCAGAAGTTGGGGTAGTCGGTGTCATAGGGATTGTTGTGCCACCAGTACCAGTCAAGGGCCATCGGCACGCCGGCGTCCTGTTGGAGTTTCTCGATGGTGGGAACGACATCCTTGATCAGTCCGCGATTCCAGGCCCACATGGCGATGTCCCGCATGGGATTCTCCTTCGGTCGGTCCGCCCACCACGATTGCGCGCAGGCCCAGGGCTTGTAGATTTGCGCGGCGTCATACCAGCCACCCTTAAAGTAAGCTACGCTGGACGGATAGGGCACGGCGCAGCCCGCAGTCGGTTCAGCGCCGATGCCGACCAGGAAAACGCCGCTGTAGGTCAGGGACCAGCCGTCGGCGGCCACGGCGAATTCACCGGCCTTGTTGAACCAGTCGGGATCACGATGGTCCACATAGACGCAGGGACCGGCCGTGTTCAGCACTGCGTTGAACTGCATGGAGCGGAAACCCTCCCGGCGGCTCGTGCCGGCAGCCGGCAGCGTCTCGTCATGAAGCAGGACGCCCATGTCCCAGGTGCCCAGCAGAATCTGTGAACTGCGGTCGAAAGGCGCGCGGACGACCGGGAAATGGACTTCCTCGAAGAATTCGTCACCGGCATAGCCGTCGCAGGCCCAGCGGCCTTCGAAGCGCCCGTCCGCGCATTGCGTCCAGGTCGCGGTGGCGCGGAAGGCCTCGCCGAGAACGGGATGACCCTGCCAGACAACCGTCGCGCTCTTGCCGTCGGCGTTGATGTTCTGGGTGCGGTGCAGCATGTCCGCCGAGCTGTAGCGTTGCGCGGGGACGGTGCCGCTGCCCTTGCCGATGGTCAGGCGCCAGCCATCGTCGGCGTCGCGGAGAAATTCGGCAAGATTTGCGGGCGTTCGCCGCTTGAGCCACTGCAGGGCGATTTGCACCGGCGAGGGCTTTTCGCCGCTGAAATGCTTGAGAGCCTCCAGCGCCGCGAAGAGCGTTTCGCAGGCTTGGCGGTAGTCAATCTGGGCAATTTCCACCAGCAGGCGGGCGCCGCGGTCAAGCAGTTTTTTGTTCGTGCAATCAACCCAGCTCATCCAATTACCGGTGATGCGTCCCATGAGGGCCATGGTGCCCGTCGAAATGGTGTTGAGCACGAGTTTGATGGCGAGATGCTTCATGAGCCCCAGGGCGCCGCTGTCATCGGCCGCATTGATGACAAAGCTGTCGTCGGCCAAGTCGCCATGCTGCGGCGTCAGCGCCAACACGGCATGGCGCTGGAAGCGTGGACGAAGCGCGGCGTAGGCTTGGCGCAGGGGCTTGTCATCCGCAAGAATAACCAGCACAGCGGCGTCGGCCTCATGCTCGCAGCGTTCGTCGAGCTCTTCGGCGCCAATGGGGAACTGCAAGAGGTCGTCGGCGCTGAGGGCGGGCGGATTGCTGCGGATCTTGTCAGCGGCATCCATGGCCTCGTAGTCGGCCACACTCCAGTTCAGGCAGCGCAGCGGCCGATGCATGCTCCGCGACCAAGCCTCGGCTGTGTCGCAAAGGGGATTTTTAACAAAGGCCCAGGAGGCCGGCGCACTCTTGTTGTCTCGCCTGCGGAATGGCGGCAGTATGAAGGTGGGGGAACGCTCGGTGGTATCGGTGAAGATGTCGAGCATGAAATCATTGGCGAAGTAGGTGATTTTGCCCTTCTGGCGGTAGACGTCGGCCTCGAAGGCCATGTAGTCGGCAATGGCCTGGGCGTTGTCGTCGCGCTCCAGTGAATTGAGCAGCGCCGCGAAGTCCGCCGCGTAGTCCCGCTGGGGGCGGCCCAGGAGGCGATGCATGACGCTTTCCAGAGCGGCGCCGGCAATGAGCTGCTCGGCGGTGGTCGCCTGCATCCGTGTCGAACCGGCCAGGGCCATGGGGCCACAATAGAGATCAAGGACGCAGACGCGCGGGTCCTGAATCGCCCGCCGCGAACGCTCCAGGCGCTCGGCCAAAAGCTCGGCCGGGTTGTTGAACAGCAGGAAGACGGTCGCGCCGCGCGCCAATGCCTCGTCCACCGTGCCCAGAACCGACGAGGTCTCGCCGCCCTCGGTGATAGCCACCAGCATATCCTTGGCGCTCATCTGCGCGTCCTGCACCTGTCGGCGACCAAAGGCGGTATAGTCCTCAAAGAATTCCACTGAGCGCACCAGCGCGTAGTCGCCACCGGTCATGATGCTTTCGACTTGATTGGCATAGGGTGCCGCCGCAGCGTCCTTGACGCAACAGTCGCGCCACATGCTCTCCAGCAGAATGCTCAGGCGGCCCGTTGCGCCACAGCCGGAAAAGATGATCCGGCCACCGCCCCGGATGGTCTGCTCGCCGCAGTCAACCAGTCGCGCGTAGGGCGCCTCCGTCAATACCCGCTGTGCCATTGCCAGCACTTCACGGTCCACCCGTTGCAGCGTGCGCACGCCCGCCAACGGCGAGCGCCGGAAATCGTCCTCCAAACTACGCGTCAGCGGGTTGGATTGCTCCGTCGGCAGAAAGCCCAGGTGGAACTGGGTCTCGTCATTGATGAATTGATCGGCCTGCTTGCGAATCTTTTCGTTCATGAAGGCAACTCCCGGCGATGTGATGGGCATGGAATGGCACTTGATGGCCTGCTTTTTTGTCTATAACGACAAAACCTCGATGAATCTAGTCCGTACTGCCTAAAAAACAACAGCCGCGCATGACTGAAGTGGTGGCATGGGGTAACCGGTCACCGATTGATAACAGACATTTTTTATCCGCAGATTACGCAGATTGGCGCAGATTTTTTTGAGAGCAGGCTGCTTGGTGCAGGAAGGTCGGTGGTGTGTTTGCGTTTTCTTGTCGCCTTCAGGGCATTCCGCCGCTTTGCGGTCGCTTGGCGCCGTTTGCGGGATCATGTCACGCTGCGGGCTGCAACGCCAAGTGCCCGTGACTGCCTGGTATCTGCGAAACGATGGACATTATGGACACGATGGACGACAGCACCTGCTCGCTCGCCGTCCATACTGTCCATGTTGCGCCGTAGGCGCTTAACCATGCTTAACCCCAGCCTTCAGGCTGGGGTGGACAGCACCCCATGAGGCAGTGCCTTGTAAAGGCACAACAGCAGACAGTGACCACCGACACGACCGGTATCAATCGGTGGCCGTTTACTTGTCCAGCGGGACGAAGGCGATGGGCACGACGATATTGTCGCTGAATTCAACGAGGATGCCCTCCGCGTGCCTCCACCGGGATGGCTGAGTGAAGACGGCCGTTGAGGTATAGGAACTGACCATGCTGCCGTCGGCGAACTCCAGCAAGAGTCGGAAGCGCCGGAGTTTGAAGTAGTCGCGTTCGGGATTGCGGAGCTTGAAGACGTTGTGAGTGCCGATGCTGCGCAGCGCCTCGGCGGGAATGGGCACGCGCTGTTCCTCGGACCAGATGTTGGCGGTTTCGTTGCCGCGGGCGTGGCTGAGCAGCCCGATGTCAATGCCATTGAGGACGCCCGTGCTGGGGTAGCTCTCCGCCGAGCTGTCGAAGCCCTGGCCTTCGTAGCAGAACCAGCCGCGCGCTGCACCGGCCAGTACTTCGGCCCCAAGGATCTGAACTTCCGCCGGCGCTTCCTGCGCGTAGCGTTCGGTAACCGGGTCGAGTTCGTAGTTGACCATCTGCCGACGGGATTCGATGCGCATGTCCGCCCAGCAGGCCCAGTCGCCGGAAGAGTCGTCATTGGGGCCGACGTCGCTGATGAGTACCAGCGTGATTTTCTGGCCGGCGTAGGCGCTGAGGTCGGCGCTGATGAGGTCCCAGCGGTGCTCAGTGACTGTGTGTTCAGCCAGCAGGCGCTCTTCGCCGGCGGCATCGCGCACGGCGATTTGGAAGAGAATGCCGTCGCCGAGGTAGCTGCCGTCGCGTTTGCCGACCAGGGCGCGAAAAAACCATGCGTCGTCCATGCGGGGCAGTTCCAGCTCATAGTTGGCGCAGACGGCGCCGACCATGCCCTTCCACGGCGGGTGCATGAAGAGGCCATCGTGTCTGTCGTCGCCGCAGGACATGGCTTTCATGCGTCCGACGTGGGCGCCACTGATGCCTGGGTTGTCCGTCTCAGGCGCTTGGCGCGGGCGCATAGAGAAGCGCCAGTTTTCAAGGAAATCAACGTCGAGGCGCTCGGGCGCGAAGGAGCAGTTCAGGCCGCTCTGCCAACGCTGGCTGGACTGCTCATCGCTGATGGTAGCGCTGATGAGGCACATGGCGGGCATGCCGTCCTGGGGCAGGGCGAAGGTGGTTTCGCTCCATTGGCCGGGCTTGACTGAGACGCGCTGCTGTTGGTTGCCGAATTGACAGAGCAGATCGGCGGGGCGCTGCTTGGTTGGCAGCAGGCGCAGGGTGAGGGTGGTGTCGCTGATGCCGGCCACGCAGCGGGTCAGGTCCTGGACGTTGAAGTCAATCCAGGCGCCATCAATCTCGAACCACAGGCGTTCGCCGGCCTTGGCGTCCTTGGCGATGAGCCGTTCGTGAGTCTTGCCGTCCGGGCTGTGAATGGTGACCGTTTCGCCGGGGACGACCGCGTCGCGGTCACAGCGTAGTTCCGGCGCGGCTTCAACCTTGCCTTCACGGAGGCGATAACTGAAGGCGCCGGGGACGGGAACGACGTAGGTCAAACCGCGGGCGCGGCGGAGCGTGGCCGGGCCGAGGCTCTTGCCGGCGAAATCCAGCGCCTCAGCGCTGACGGCGCTGATGGCAAAGCCGCAATCGGCTTGCTCGTAGAGGATGACTTCCCAGTGCTCAGCGTCGTCGCTGCGGCAGATGCCGGCGCCCATGCCGGCGGCTTTGGGGAAGCGTTGGAAGGCCAGGTCGCGACCGTCAACGTAGAGGTA
>JAAZKQ010000076.1 GCA_012799755.1 Lentisphaerota bacterium
CGCAGCCGCGAATGGTGATGCGTTCGGAGCTGCCGCCGCCGAAGCCATGGCAGGCGCCGTAGCGCAGGGCGAGATTCTCGAAGAGGACATTTTTACGGTTGCCATGGCTGATTAGATGCTTCGCCATGGCCAGCTCAATGCTACGGTTGGTGGTGGCGGGGTTGCTGTCATAACGCAAGTAGACACAGGCCTCGTTGCCTGAGTAGTAGTAGTCACCGACCTTGTCGAGCTTGTCCACAGCCCACTTTTTCCAGCCGCAGGCTTCGCCGTGGTTGAAGATGATATTGCCGACATCAACGCCGAGATCAAGGCCGCCTGCGCGGCGGGCGGTTTTGGCTGAAAGGATATGCAGTTCGATCTCGTCACCCGCCTGGGCGTAATGTCCGAGCTTGAGGTGTATTTTCCTGTCACCGGCGAAATCAGCGCCCGTGCGAATGAACAGGATGTTGAGGTTCTGCCACTCGTCCTTAAGTTCAGTGTTGCAGAGGCCCTTGGCGTAGCTGGTCCACGGCGAGGAGGCTTTGATGATTTGGATGTCCTGAAGTCTGAGGGGGCGTTTGCTGCGGGCGCGGAGTTCAAGGATGAGCGCTGAATCGAAGGGGGCGCAAATCGGCCCCCACCATTGGATGTGATGGGATTGACGGTCCTTGCTGGGTTCTGTGACCAGAAGGCGGGTGATGACACGACCCATTTCGTCACGGCGATTGCTGATGCTGCTTACGGCGCCGGCTTCATGGTGCCGGCTCCATTCGACATTCTCGATCTCGCCGGGGAAGGGCTTTTCGTCGCTCCAGCTAGGCAGGGCCGTGCGCCAGATGCCGGGCTGGACTTCGGACCACAGCGCCGGATCATCGGCGGCAATGGAGCCTTGGATAATGGGCAAGGGGCCCTCGCCGTAGTCGGCATAACGCAAGGTTCTATCATCATCGCCTGTTCCGGGCTGCAAAGAGCCGCGCCAGAGGCTGCCGCGTTTGAACAGCACCTGATCGCCTGGCTGAGCCGGGTTTTTGTTGACTTTCTCCAGGCTTTGCCAGGCCGTCTGCGGACTCAGGCCATCGGCGGCGTCATCACCGCCAAGTGAATCCACGTAATAGGTTGCTGCCGATGCGGCAAGGGACAGGGCGAGGAACGGGGACATTACCTTCACGAGGACACCTCCTGCTGTTGGCCGTACGAGCTTTCCTAGCTGAGAAGAAGCTGGGGTTCTGTATTTGCTCTACCGAGGACACGAATAAAAAGGTAACGCCTTGTCTTGACGAATAATGGCGTAACGGCGAAAAAATGCCGTGGCGACCTGTCCTGCCGTTGCGCGGCAATTTTTGTCTCACGCGCAGGCGCGAGGATTTTTTTATCCGCAGATTCCGCAGATTGTCGCAGATTATGGCGGCCTGTCTTGCCGCTTGCGCGGCAATTCACGCCGCCGGTTTTTTGCAGATTGGGGTAGATTTTCGCAGATTGGTGTGTGTCTCACGCGAAGGCGCGAGTTTTTTTATCCGCAGATTCCGCAGATTGTCGCAGATTATTTTAGGGGAGGCTGTTTGGCGTCGGGGAATTTTTGCGCAGGCAGATTCGTCTGCTCCACGCCGCTGGATTTGCCTGATTCGTCTGATCCGTCCGATCCGTCTGCAGATTCGACTGATTTGCCTGATTTGCCGCGCCGCGCGGTAATTTAGGTGGGTTTACAGCAGCGCGGCGAGGACGGCGTCGGTCATTTCCGTGGTGCTGGCTTGACCGCCAATGTCGCGCGTGAGGGCTTTGCCATCCTTGAGGACCCGCTGCATGGCCATCAAGATTCTGTCGGCTTCTTCCCGGCAGTTGAGATGTTCCAGCATCATGGCGATGGCCCAGAATGTGCCCATGGGGTTGGCAATGCCCTTACCGGCGATATCCGGGGCGGAGCCGTGTATCGGCTCGAACATGGATGGGTACTTGCCTTCCGGATTGATGTTGCCGGAGGGCGAGATGCCGATGCTGCCCAGCATGGCGGAGCCCAGGTCGGTGAGGATGTCCCCGAAGAGATTGCTGGCGACGACCACTTGCAGGCGATCCAGATGCATAATGAAGTAGCCGGCCAAGGCGTCAATGTGCATCTTGGCGGCCGCGATAGTTGGATAATCCCTGCGGACTTCTTCGAATATTTTGTCCCAGAAGACCATGGAGTAGTTCAGGGCATTTGATTTGGTGGCGCTGAGGAGATTGTCCTTGCCATTTTTCTTTGCATAGTCGAAGGCGTAGCGGATGATGCGCTCAGTGCCCTTGCGGGTGAATACGCTCAGCTGCGTCACTTCTTCATCCGGCTGTCCAGCATTTTTCCATTCGCCTTTGCCGCAGTATTCGCCTTCGGAGTTTTCCCGTATGCACACGAAGTCAATGTGCTCATTTTTCAGGGGTGAGTTTAAGCCCGGGAGCATTTTGACCGGACGCATGTTCACATACTCGTCAAATTCGACGCGGATCGGCAGGAGCAACTGGCGCAAGGAGACATGATCCGGGACTCCGGGAAAGCCCACGGCGCCCAGGAGGATGGCATCGCAATCGCGAAGAATCCTCATGCCATCATCGGGCATCATCTTGCCATGTTTCAGGTAGTACTCGCAGCTCCATGGCAATTCGTTGTACTGAAATGAAAGAGCGCCGCTGAGCTCGGCAATGCGGTCGAGCACACGGCGGCCCTCACGGATGACATCCACGCCGATGCCATCACCCGGAATCACGTTTAATTTGAAGTTCTTCATGCTTGCTCTTTGTGTAAGTTTTGAGCCCTGCCGTGAGAAAAACCGGCTAAGCTCAAGTATTTGTCCTTAAGGTAATTCCATCCATTCCAGCACCGGCAGTTCCTTGCCATTCAAGTCGGGCAAAGCCGCCGTTGGCGGGTTGCGTTGCCTATTGCCCTTGCGTGGCGGCGCGGGGGATGCGGGCGGCGCCGATGGCGCCGGCGGCGGGATTGCCGACGCTGATGTCAAGGCCGGTTTTTTCAGCGACGATCTGAGGCCAGACCGCGCTTTTGGCAGGGCCGCCGACCATGACGGCCTGTTGGAATGCAAGGCCATGGGTCTTCAGGCGGGCGAGTTCGCGCGCCAGGCCCTCGGCGGCGGCGTCCATGAGAGCGCGGGCGGCTTCGCCCGGAGTGCCATTGGGTTGGGCGTATGGCTTGCTCAGATCAATGCGGCAAGCGCCGGCGGAGTGAGCTTTTGCCAATTCGTCGAAGCGACGGAAAGGCTCGGCACAGTCCGGCGCAATGTAGCGGTGGACGTAGGCGTCAATGACTGGGCCGATGCCGGGAATGGAGAACATGCCGGCCCAGATGCCGTTCTCATGGCGCAGGTAGGGATCAATCAACAGACGGGCGGCCAGCAGCTTTTGGCGGTCGCGGCAGGGCAGGAAACCCACCCATGAAGTGCCGCAGGAAAGCAGCAGTTCGCCTTCGCGTCGGATGCTGGTAGCGCGAGCCGCCGCCGGGTGATCAAAGCAGCCGGCAAAAACACGGGTGCTTGGCGGCAGGCCGGTATCGGCGCTTGCGGCCGGCTGGAGCGTTCCGGCAAAACTGCCCACGGTTACCAGCTGCGGGAGTTGTTCAGGGCGCAGGGCGAAACGCTGCAGCAATGCGGGATCGTAGCACTCCTTGACCTGATCAACCAGGCGGAAAGGCACGGCTGCGGAAAAGTCCAGCAAGTGCTTGCCGGTCAGGCGATAAAGCAGATAGGATTGATTCTGCGAGACTACGGCGCCTTTGAGGACGTCGGCGCTGTGCTTGTGGTAGAATGCCAGGTGAGCGAGAGCCATGCGGGAGATTGTCGGCCAGCCGGTGAGCGCGCGTAGTGGCTCGGGTTCCAGGCCGTGCAGCGCGGGCAGGTCGTCGTGATCGGCGCGTTGGTCGAGCCAGCTGATGATAGTGGTCAACGGGGCGCCGCTGTTCGGGTCAAGGAGCAGCGTGTTGCCGGCGGCGGCGGCGAAGCAAAGGGTGATGTCCTTGTCGCCTTTGGCGGCGCTGATGAGTTCGCGCAGGAGCGACGCGAAGGTCTGCCAGTGTTCCTCCGGATCAATCTCCACGCGGTCAGCGTCCTTGATGAAGCGCAGTTCGCGTTCGGCGCCGGCGAGGACGTCCCGGCCACTGCTGTCCAGGATGACGCCTTTGAAACGGGACGTGCCAAGATCAAGACCGATTAGATGCATTGCCGTAGACCCTCGCGCATGACGCCGATAAGTTGATCAATCATTGATTCGGTAACCACCAAGGGCAATTTGGTAAGCGCCACCGGCGGACAGTTGACCTTGTAGGTCTGGGCGCTGACGTCGTAGCAGCGCTCATTCATGAAACGGACGAAGGTCTTGGTCGCCGCCGAATCACGGAAGACAAAGCTGGTCAGCAGGCCGTCGCCTTCGATTTTTTCCAGGACGGCGGGGAAGTCGGCGGCCAGCGTGCGGGCGCTCTGCTGATAGTATTTGCCGACGGTCGCGCTGTGAGCGCGATTGTGTTCGGCGAAGGCCATGGTTACCAGGTAGGCCAGAGAGGCAAGCTCCTCTTGCCCGTTGGTGACGAGGGCGCCAAACTGGTTGAGGGTGTCCATCTTCGCGTTGGTGATGATCTTGCTGGCCGGGTATTCGCCGCCGGGAAAGCCCTTGCCGACGGAAACGAAGTCGGGACTGAGGCCGTATTCCTTGAAGAGGAAAAGCTCGGGCGACCACATGCAGGACTGGATTTCATCCACCACGGTGGGGATGTCATGCTCCCCGGCCAGGGCGTGGCAGCGGCGTATATAGCTGTCGTCCAAGCGGATACCGCCGTAATTCATCAACACGAGTTCATGGAAGAAGCCGGCGATTTTGCGTGAGCCGACGTCAAACTCGGCGACCTTGGCGGCGAAGTCGTCGAAGTCATTGATGGCCACGGGCACGACTTGGTAGAGGCCGTCCTGGGCGAGTTTCTCCTTGAACTCGGGCCACATGCCGCGCAGTACCTGAGTGAGGATGGTGGTGCCGTGGTAATTTGCCTCACAATTGCCGGCGAAGTCCGCCATGACCAGAAAGACGGGCGTTCTGCCGGCGTAGAGCGGCTCAGGATAGCTCCGGTCAAGCCGGTAGAAGCGCGCCAGGAGCATTTTGAGAGCGCTTTCGACGGCGAGGCTGCCGGTTTCGAGATTGATGACGCGGTTGAGGATGCGCTCATCGGACGAGGTGAGGACTGCCGCCAAACCGGCCTTGTCTCCCGGAGCAAGGCCGTTGGCGACACGCACGAGTTCCTGTTCCAGCTTGCGGGTGATAAAGCCGCGGGTGTTGTTGTGGGTGGCGTTGACGATGCCCAGGCGCGAAGCCAGCGTCAGGAGTTCATAGCCGGGGAATTTGTGGCCGAGAGGGATGTGATAGTGCTCACTTTTGGCGGTGAAATAGGCGCGGCCGTCTTCACCGATGCGGGTGCAGCCCAGGCAGGCCAGCGGCGCCATGGCTGAACGCTGGGCGGCGGCGAAGGACTTGGTCGGCGCGCCTGCGAGCTCATGGGACATGCCTTGACAGAGGCGCTGGCCGGTGAGCTTGGCGAGGCGCGCGACGCGGGCGGCGTGGGCCGGCGGATAGAATTCGACCTGGTGATCGGCGATGGCCCACAGTTCCGCTTCGGTGGCGCCGGTCAGCACCGCCTGGGCGGAAACGACAGCGGAGAGGTAGTCCTTTCCCAGCAGCTCAGAAAGGGACAGAGTGAGATTGGCCAACAAGGGGGCCTCCCTTCTTTTATTTCACAACGGCGAAGTGCCAATTCATGAGTTTGCTGAAGTCGCGCAGCACATCCAGATCGGCGCCGTAGGATGCGGCGAGATGGTGGGTGCCGCCGAGTTCGCTGTAGTGCTTGAGGAATGCGGCAATGTCGCCGCCGGCGGGACGGAACCAGCCCGTGATGGTTTTGGTCGAGGGCGTATCGGGTGCGACAAACTCCACCGGCGCGACGATAAGCGTAAAGTCGCCATCCGGCCCCGGAGCGAGGTTGACCAGCGCGGCCTTGCCCGCTTGCAGACAGCCGGTGGCGATGACGGGATTGCCCGTGTCGCTGAAAACATAGTTGCGCTCGGAAAGCAGCGGCTTTGCCGCCGTCAGGGCGATGTTGATTTCGCCCATGTGGCTGGTGAAGATGCGCTGGCCGCGCCAATCCGGACAGAACATCTCGGTGAAGGTCGTTTGCGGATAGACGCGCAGGAGGGCGCCGACCAGGGCGGCGGTCAACAGGTCGCCTTCGCCCGCGTAGCCGATGCCGCGCGCCATGGCCTTGGAGCATTCCAGAAAGGGCACCGTCGCGAAATGATTGGCGCGGGTGATACCCGGGAAACAGACCGTGAAGGCGTCGAGTCGTTCCCGCTCCACCCAGCGGCGGATGGCCAGTGAGGCGTGGAGCGTGTTGCGGTAAGCCTCGGGCGTGAAGTCGCCGAAAACAAAGCGGTCGCGGTCGCGTTCTGCTTCGGCGGCGATGTCCGCGTCGCTGACCTCTTCGAAGCAGTAATCAATCTTCTCCATGGCGAAGGAGCCGTCGGGGAAAAGGAAATCGCCCATGCCGGCGAAGTGGCCGCCGACGCTGCCGACACGGGGCTTGGTCATTTTACGCGCCATGGCGGCACTTTGGAGCAGCTGCGTCAGCTCGTCGAGGACATTGGAGTGTTCGAAATGGCCGCAGGCGATGCGGAAGGGCTTTTTACGGCGAAGGAGGAGATTGCAGAGGTCCTGGACGCCGTGGATGCCGTGATTGGCCATGACTTTGTCTCCGAAATCAAAACCGAAGTCGGCGTCGGGGGTGGTGTCGAGTATCAGCAGGGGCAGGGCGGTACCGGCGAGGGCATCAATGGCTTCCAGCGATGGCGAGTAGGCCAGATGCAGCGTGACGATGGCTTCAGCGCCGGCTTCTTCGCAGAGGCGGACGCTGGCGGCAAATTCGGCGGCGACGCGGGAAATAGGCGTCTGCACGACATCAAAGCCTCTGGCACTGAGGCTCTTGCCGACTTTGTCCGCCCACTGTTGCATGGCATCGCGGCGCTGCGGGACCACACGGTCATAGAGTTCGATGTAGAGAGGGAGAAGACCAATTTTCATGACAGATACCTCGCCGTGGTGTTGCGGAACAGCTTATAGGCGTTGTTGAAGAGGACATTCTCGCACTCTTCGGGTGAGAGGACGTCAAGCAGCGCGCGGAGCTGCTCATAGAAGAAAGTGGAAAAGGTCACGGTGCATTGTGGATCGTAAAGGGTGGTGCCGATTCGGTAGGGCTCGCCCATGAGGTAGGCGTATTGGTTGTTGATTTCGACAGATTTACCGCGCAGGAAAGCGATGGGGGCGTCGCTGCCGAAGACGATGCGTGAAATGGGGAAGCGCTCACAGGCGTTGGCGAGCACGACCTGGTGGTTGAACATGGCCGTGTCAAACCAGGCGTTGGGGTAATCGGCGAGTTCTTCCAGATTGGCGTCCAGGATGTTCTGGCGGTAGTAGGCGCGACCGATATGCGCAAAGAGGAAGGTTATGCGTGGATAGTTGCGGCAGAGTTCGACCATCTGCCGTTGGTTGAGCGGGTCGGCAAAACGGCGGGCGCGGGGAATGTGCAGGGTGATGATCAGGCCGGCGGCGTTGAGGTATTCCAGCTGGGCGGGCGTAAGCATGTCAGCGATTTCAACGTCGTTCGGCGCTTTATTGCAATGCGTCGCCGCGAAGTTGAGGTAGGGCTTGACACCGGCGAGGCGATTCTTTTCAATCCGGGTCTGCAAGGCGTCCACGGAGTCCGCCGGCGACAACAGCGCCATGCCGAAGACGTGATGGTTGTCAACGGCAGGGACGACATCGCGATTTGCGGCCTGGTGCGGCGTGCCAAAGCAATTAAGGAAGCATTCCTGTTGCGGCAGGAGTTCCGCCATGATTTCCCGCCAGCGGGCGAGGGTGAAGCCGTTGTCGAAGCGCCGATGATAGGAATCCGCCGGGAACTGGAAGTCCGGCGGGAAATCGCCGTCGCTGCGGATATGGACGTGGGCGTCGAAGATGCGTGCCGGGAGGCGGTTGCGGAGTTCTTCCCGGTACACCTTGCAATCGTCGCTGGTGGCGAATGTTGTCATGGCCTGTGTTTGTTCAAAGTGGAATGCAGATTTTCAGCGTGCGGTACGGTATTGTTCGAGCTGCGCTATCCACTCCAGGAAGGGTGGTTGCAGCCACTTCTCGGGTTCGTTGAGCAACTTCGCCAAGGCGCTGTCCACCAATGGTCGGGTACGGATTGCCCGCAGGGTGGCGGAGCCCAGCTTGGTTTGGCGCAGGAGACCGGCGGCGGCGAATTCTTCCTGCATGGCTTCGCTGTTGTAGTAGGGCCAGAGCCGCTGCACGCGGTCCATGCTCAGGGTGGCGCGAGCTTCCGCGCGGCGTTCGGCGGGGATGCTTGCCAGGTGCCGCATGACCAGCGTCCCCTCAATGGCGTGCTTCATGGTGCAGACGCGCATGGTCACGCCGATAAAGGCGTAGAGGGCGTTCCACTCGTAGAGGCGCCACCAGGGACTGCCGCCGGCAAAGGCCGTCTCGCTCCAGGGCGCCG
>JAAZKQ010000077.1 GCA_012799755.1 Lentisphaerota bacterium
ATAGGCGCAACCCTGGGCTAGTATGTGGCACGCCTTCAGCGTGCCTTGCCGCCGCGGACATCAATGACTTTTATATGAGTTGAACGTTCGTCAAGATCTATGTGGACTCTTATGTGAAGAGCATTGGCTGATCTGCCTGATCCGTCCGATCCGCCCGATCCGCCTGATCCGTCCGCTGATCTGCCTGATCCGTCCAAAGCCCGAAAGCGGCTGGAAGCCGCTTTCGCTCTGGCCGGGAAATGGAAAGCCCCCGGGCAGCTTGCGTTGCGCGGGGGCTTGGTGTTAAGTGTCAGACGTGCTCAAGCACGCATGCACTTAGAACTTGGAGCCGGTGTAGCGGGGGTTCCAGAACTGGCTCTCAGGTTTTGCGGTGCCGTCTCCACCCCCAACAATACTGGCAAGGTTTTCTCCTTTGGGGATAGCGGACAGTTTGACCGTGCCGACATGGCCATCGCCGTAGGTGACGTTGGTCGCCTCGCTGTGACGGGCATAGATCTTGACGGTGTTATCAGTTGGATTTTTGGTTCTGACGTCGTGGGAATCAATAACGTGAGTTTTTGTGGCGCTGTAGTCCGCATTGGCCTCAATGATCATGGCGGTGGTGGAGGGGCTGACATAGCTGCTGTCGGTCAGGCCACTGCACGCACGGTTCATGCCGTAGTGCGCGATGGTACTATCAATCTGGTCACCATGACAGATCTTGTCGTTGCTGCCCTTCCACGGGTTCTTGGAGCAGCTGCCGCAGTTGAAGGACTTGGTGTCGCCGACATAGCCGCAGACCAACAGCTGCCAAGGCAGGGTGCCTTTGGCATCATAGGGCGCCGTGACGGCGGCGGCGGCCTGGTAGGTCAGACCGCTCTTCTCGTTTTCGTCAATGTACATACGGACGCCGAGGCCGACTTGCTTCATGTTGCTGGTGCAGGAGATTTGGCGGGCCTTTTCACGGGCTTTCGCCAGGGCGGGCAGCAGCATGGCGGCAAGAATGGCGATGATCGCGATAACAACCAACAGTTCGATCAGGGTGAACGCTTTCTTCATGTCAGAGGATCCTTTCAAGACATTGTGTTTTTTGGGGGGCTTTGGGGAGTTCTGCGCGACCGTGATGGCTGCGCGGCGTTTCGGAGAGAAATTCAGATGTGGTATTGGACTTAGGCATGCCCTTTCTTTGGTTAAGAACAGTTGGTGGACGTTACAAACAACTGTCTGATCGCTTTGTCGCTCTCAGTCATTCATCGTTGTTCAGCCCTTCTCTTCTCGACGCCCTGTATTATACGAAAAAAAAAGGATAAAACAAGGAGGAAAAGGTAAAAAAAGTGAAAAAGTTAAGTAAGGGGAGGCAAGGCGGCGTTTTTTCGGTCTGCTGTCCGCTCTGAGTTGCTGATGAGATGCTTACCGAAGCATGATATAAGCCGTTTGCAGATAGCAATTAGCTGAGGAAAGTCGCCTTTGCCGATGGTAGCGACAAAGGAAAAGGTGAAAAAGGCGGCACAGTTTTTTATTTTGACCTCATTTGCCGGCATACGAGGCCACGCTGCCTTTTTGTCTCCTGCTTTCTCTGCTTACTGGAAGCTGTAGTCAGAGAAGGCCACGTTGATACGTTGGGGTATGGCCATGCCCGCAGGAGCAATTTTGAGTGTTTGGGCGACGAACATCATGCTTGGGCACTGGAGGCCGCCGTCCACGCCGTCCACGCTGACGGGAGCGTGGCGGAGCTGCACCCAGACGGCGCTGCCGTCATTGAAATCAAAACGGAGTTCGGGGATGACCTTGCTGTCCTTGCTGACCTTGAAAAGGGCGCGGGTCATACTGAGGGTGCCGAAGAGTTGCTCGCTGGGGGCCTTGACGCTGAACATGGCGACGCCGGCGTCGGCCTTTTCCAAATTGAGCTGCTCGTGGTCTTTGAGCTGGGCGGCGGCTTTGGCGAGGGCGCCGAGGGTCATGTCGGCCAGGGCCTTGGAGATGCCGCTGCTGTCGAGGAGTTGATTGGCCTGTGTTTCCATCATCTGGCGCATCTGTTCGTCGGGTGCATTCAGCACGGCCTTGGTGGAGAACTGGCCATTCTGGGCGCTGAAGATGAAGTGCTTGATATCAATTACGACGGGGAAGCCCATCTGCTGGGATTTCTGAGCGACGGCGGTTTGCAGGAGCTTGGCGATCTCCGGCGAGACCATATTGACGGTGAAGGATTTGCTGAAGAGCTGTTCGTAGCCGTTGGCGGCGGCGGTCAGCAGCTCTTTGTCCTGGTCGTCCAGGGCCAGGGTGGACAAGGTCAGGCACAGGGCAAGGCATACAGTCAACAGGCGTGTCATGTCGTTCCTTTGAGGTGGTGCTTCAGGGTCGGCAGATGGGCCGGCGTAGCCGCCGGTTGCTGTCGCGCATTGTTTTAGCATGGCGCATGGCGATTGTCAAGCAGGTATGGGGGATAAAAAGGCAATTTTGCTGGCGGAAGGGCGTTTTTTCTATCCGCAGATTCCGCAGATTGACGCAGATGATGGCGGCCTGTCTTGCTGCTGCGCAGCACTTCACGCCGCCGGTTTTTTTGCTGTAATCGCTCACTCGTTGATAACTTATGTTTTTGCGAGCCGCAGCGCCAAATACCCGTGACTATCTGCGACCTGCAAAACGATGGACAATATGGACATTATGGACACGATGGACGACAACACCTGCTCGCTCGCTGTCCATACTGTCCATACTGTCCATAATGTCCATAGTAGCTTGCGGGGCCGGCCAATTATCAACGGCTGACCGCTTACGTTTTTTCAGCAGGGGTGAACAAAATCGTCTTGCAGAGTGCGGCGAAATTGTGTATACTTGGATTGTCACAAAAGGGCCGGCGGCGCCTTGCAAAGCCGAAATGTCTTTTATTCCAATGGCAACTTACGTCAACAAGGAGAAGCGCGATGGCTAAAAGAACTCTGTCTTTTACACTGATTGAACTGTTGGTGGTCATTGCGATTATCGCCATCTTGGCGGCGATGTTGCTGCCGGCCTTGGCGAAGGCGCGGGAGAAGGCGCGGGGCATATCCTGCGCATCGAATGTGAAACAGCTCGGCCTGGGCATACTCATGTACGGCAATGACCACGATGACGCTATTCTCCCGGGGGCTTTCCGAAAAGGCCCCGATTCTAATTTTCCGTCAATCTACTGGGACGAGGCGTTGCGTGTGCTTAACTATGTGGGCGACAACAAGGTATTCCGGTGCCCGAGCGTGACGGCCGCAGTGACGGCGCATGATCAAGGCGGTTATGGCTGCAATCTCCGTCATGTGATGACGGACTGCAATTGGAACCCCAACATGGTGCACATGTCCGCGATTACGCGGCCATCGGAGGTGCTGGCGGTTCTGGAGAGTACGCTGGGGGCGGAGATGACGAAGGGCTACCGTTTTGTTTTTTGTTCTGCGACAGGGTGTTATGCCTATCCGAACTGGGCGCCGGCGACTGGAGCGCCGTACATGGCCATTTCGCAACGGCATGGCATGAGCAATAATTGTCTGTATATAGACGGGCATGTCGGAGCGAACAAGTACGAGTATATCCGCACGAATTCCGCCGACTGCTTCGGGCACACGAAGAAGTAAATCGCGCTTCAGTTTTTTTTCTATCCGCAGATTACGCAGATTCTCGCAGATTATGGCGGCCTGTCTTGCTGCTGCGCAGCAATTCACGCCGCCGGTTTTTTCTATCCGCAGATTACGCCGATTCTCGCAGATTATGGCGGCCTGTCTTGCTGCTGCGCAGCAATTCACGCCGCCGGTTTTTTCTATCCGCAGATTTCGCGGATTGACGCAGATTATGGCGGCCTGTCTTGCTGCTGCGCAGCAATTCACGCCGCATGGGGGCTTTTTCCCTACGCGGCGTGGCATTTGTCCATCTTGTCCATAGCCGAGCGTGCCGTCAGCGTTGCGGGAAGAAGCAGTGGCAGCGATGGGTGGCGGAGAGTGCGGATTGGGGCGGCATGCTGTGCCGGCACTGGTCTTGGACGATGGGGCAGCGGGTGTGAAATGGGCAGCCGGAGGGTGGATTGGCGGGGCTGGGGACGTCGCCACTGAGGCGCGGCGCGGCTATTTTGCGGGTGCGGGGTGCGCTCAATGCTGCGGGCTCGCGTCCGTCGTCAGTTGTGTCGCTGTCTGTTGGCAGGCCGGCATTCGTTGCTTCGCTGTCGGCGATTTGCGGTGCGGCGGCGAGCAGGGCGTGGGTGTAGGGGTGCGCCGGGTGCGCAAGAACCTCGTGGGCGAGGCCCTCTTCGACGACATGACCGAGGTACATGACGGCGACGCGGTCGGCGAGGTAGCCGACGACGCTGAGGTCGTGGGTGATGAAGAGGTAGGCGAGGCGGAATTCGCGCTGGATATCCTTGAGCAGATTGAGAATTTGGGCCTGGACGGAGACATCGAGGGCGCTGGTGCATTCATCACAGATGACGACGTCGGGCTCGACAGCGATGGCGCGAGCCAAGCCGATGCGCTGGCGCTGGCCGCCGGAGAACTGGTGGGGATAGCGGTTGAGGGCGTCGCTGGGAAGGCCGACTTTGGCCATGATGGCTTCGGCGCGCGCGCGGCGTTCGGCGGCGTTGGCGCCGATGCGGTGCGCGTCCATGCCTTCGGTGATGCTTTCACCGATGCTGAGGCGGGGATTGAGGCTGGAAAAGGGGTCTTGGAAGATCATCTGGATGCGCTTGCGCACGGCATGCATGGCATGGCGGTCCAGGCTGAAGATGTCGCCGGCGCCACTGAGGACGGCTGAGCCGGCGGTGGCCTTGGCGAGGCGGACGAGCGCTTTGCCGACGGTGGTTTTGCCGCAGCCGGATTCGCCGACGAGGGCGAGGGTTTCGCCGCGGCGGAGCTGGAGACTGACGCCGTTTACGGCGCGGACTTGGCCCTTGACGCGGCTGAGGAAGCCGTGGCGGATGGGGAACCAGACGCGGAGATCACGGATGTCCAAAAGGAGCTCACCGGTGACGAGGGCAGGGCTGACATCGGCGGGAATGGCTGCGGTCATGGCTTGAGCAGCGAAATGGCAGGCGACGATATGCGCTTCGCCGACGCTTGTGCCGGCGGGGCGTTCGTCGTGGCAACGCTGCTGCGCGAGTGGACAACGGGGGGCAAAGGGGCAGCCGGGGCCAATGTCGCCAAGTTTTGGGACGCCGCCACTGATGCTGGCCAAGCGTTGGCCGCGTTGGCCGCTGTTGGGCAGAGAGCGCAGCAGCAGGCGCGTGTAGGGATGGGCCGGCTGTGCGAAAAGTCGGTCGCGTGGGGCTTGTTCGACAATGCTGCCGGCGTACATGACGGCGATGTGGTCGGCCTGTTCGCGGACTAAGGCGAGGTTATGGGTGATGAGGAGCACGGCGGTGCCGAGTTCCTGGCGCAGGCTGGCAATGAGGTCCATGATCTGCGCCTGGACGGTGACATCGAGGGCGGTGGTGGGTTCGTCGGCGATGAGCAGTTCGGGCTCGCAGGCGAGAGCGATGGCGATCATCACGCGCTGGCGCATGCCGCCGGAAAGCTGATGGGGATAGTCGTCGTAGCGCTTGGCGGGGTCGGGAATGCCGACTTTGGCCAAGAGGGCGACAGCCTGGCTTCTGGCGTCCGCGGCGCTGATACTGCGGTGCTGGCGGAGGACTTCGGCGATTTGCCAGCCGACGCTGAGCACGGGGTTGAGCGCGGTCATGGGCTCCTGGAAGATCATGGAGATGCGGTTGCCGCGGATTTGTCGGAGCTGGGCTTCGCTCATATTGAGGATGTCATGGCCGCGGAAGAGGATGCGGCCCTGCTCAATATGGGCAGCGGGGCGCGGCAGCAGTCCGAGGATAGATAGCGCGGTGATGGATTTGCCGGAACCGGATTCGCCGACGAGCGCGAGCATCTCGCCCGGCGCCATGCTGAAACTGGCGCCGGCAACGGCGGGGATGCGTGCGGAGCCCTGGCGGAAACCGACATGGAGGTCCTGGACGTCGAGGAGATGTTCCGGTTGATGGTTCATAGCGGCGGTTATTGGGTGCGGAGGCGCGGGTCAAAGGCGTCGCGTACGGCGTCGGCGAAGATATTGGCGGGGAGGACGAGGCCAAGCATGAAAGTGAAGGCGGTGGTCAGTTTCCACCAGATGACAGGATCGCGGGTGAGCTCGGTGCGAGCGTCGTTGATCATGCTGCCCCAGGACATGGTGTCGGCGCCGACACCGATACCAAGGTAGGTCAGGGCGGCTTCGGCAAGGACTTCGTTGGAGAAGCGCAGCACGGTGGTGATGATGACGATGTGCAGCAGATTGGGGACGATGTGTCGGCTGAGGATGCGCCAGGTGGGCACGCCGGTGGCGGTGGCGGCCTGGACGAAATCGGCGTCGCGGAGGCGGAGGGTTTCGCCGCGGAGGAGGCGGTAGAGGCCGGTCCAGGAGGCGATGCCCATGGCGAGGCAAAGCTGGGGCAGGCCCTGGCCGAAGATGACCATGAAGGCGGCAATGAAGAGGACGCTGGGGATGGAACTGAGGACGGCGCAGAGGTACTGCGCGGCGTCGTCGAACCAGCCGCCGAAATAGCCGGCGCAGACGCCGAAGAAAATAGCGAAGGGCAGGGCCAGAAGCGTGGTGAGCAGGCCGATGATCATGCCCGTGCGGATGCTCTTCAGGCCCTGATAAAGGACGTCCATGCCGACACGGTCCGTGCCCATGAGGTGTCGGCGCGGGTGGTTGAGGAGGGGGCGCACACGGTGGGCGCGGCCGTCGGCGCCGATTTCGGTGACAGCGCTGAACTGGCGTTCGCTGAGGGGCGCCGAGTAGGTTTTTTCTCGCATGCCGCTGATGGGCTTAAGGAGCGCGTCGAGCGCGGAGGCGCCTTGGTCGTAGATGATCTTGCCGCTTTGGCTGTGGCGGGCGATTTCGCCGCTCTCGGGGTTGATGACAGGCCGACGCCAGCCGACGCTGTCAAGGACGGCGATAGCGCCATAGAGGGCGAGGACGACGAAGCTAGCCATCGCCAGGCGCTTTTGGCGGATTTCGCGTGCGGCGATGCGCCAGGTCTCCCGGCGGCTAAGCAGCCAGGCACAGAGCGCCAGCGCCAGCAGCAGCGCGACAGTGAGAATGTTCTGTAGAAGCCAGGGGTTCATTTCTATCCGCAGTTTTTTTCTATCCGCAGATTACGCAGATTGTCGCAGATTATTTAGGGAGGGGTTTTGGGTGGTTTGGTGGGGGATGGTTTTTTATCCGCAGATGTCGCAGATTGTCGCAGATTATTTTTTAGGGTGGGTTTTCTGGTGGTTTTGGGGTGGATGGTGGTTTGAGGGCTGGTTTGGTGGTGGAAGGTTTTTTTGCCGCCGGATCCGCCTGATCCGTCCGATCCGTCCGCTGATCTGCCCGATCAGGCTGATTATTTTTTATTCACAGTTTCGTTTAGGGTTGCTTTGGTGGTGAATGGTGTTTATTCGAGTCTGACGCGTGGATCAACGACGGCGTAACAGATGTCGGTGAGGACGAGACCGCAGAGGTAGAGGACGGAGCCGAGGAAGACCATGGCGCGGACGACGGCGAAGTCCTGGGTGTTGATGGCCATGATGGTATAGCCGCCAAGACCGGGGATGCTGAAGAAGTTTTCCAGCAACATGTTGCCCATGATGAGCATGAGCAGCTGTATGGGCACGTTGGTGAGGATGGGTATGAGGGCGTTTTTGAGGACGTGGAGGAAGAGAACGCGGCTTTCGGGGAGGCCTTTGGCGCGGGCGGTGCGGACGTAGTCGCGGTTGATTTCTTCGAGGAACAGGGTGCGGTAGAGGCGAATGCCGCCACCGATATTGCCGATGATGCCGACAACGATGGGCAGAACCAGGAATTTGAGCATGTTGCGGCCCGGGAGAAAGCCTGATACGGGCACGAGGCGGAGGATTTTGGCGAAGAGGAATTGTCCGGCAATGATGTAGATGAGGGTGGAGATGGACATGGTGATGACGCAGAGGAGCTGCACGGCGAAGTCAATGGGGCGGCCGCGGCGGGCGGTGACGAGCATGGCGACCAGGATGTTCACGAACAGGCTGCCGGCGAAGATGGGCACGGTGATGCAGAGGGATGGCGCGATGCGGTGGCGGATTTCGGCGCCGATGGGTTCGAGAGTCATGTCCGAGCGACCGAAATTGCCCCAGAACATGGCGGCGCTTTTTTGGTAGAAGATGGTGTCGCTGAACCTGGCGAAGCCGCTGGCGGAGGTATTGATGAAGAGTGGGCGGTGGTAGCCGCGGGCTTCTTTCCAGCGTTGGACCTGCTCGGGGGTGGCGGCTTTGTCGCCAAGGGCTTGGCGAGCCATGTCGTCGGGGGTATTGACGAGGAAGAAGAGGAGGAAGACGAGGACATTGACGCCGATGAGGGTGGGAATGACGTAGAGGATGCGTCTGAGGAGGTAGGCGGTCATGACTGGTCCTCCCGATAGATGCGGACTATCATGGCGCTGGCGCTGGCGGCGACAAGTGCCAGGACGGCGTAAATACCGGCGAGGCGCGGGCGATTCCAGGCGCGCTGGCATTGCCGGCGCAGCGTTGCATCAACGCGGCGGTATTTGAGGAAGGTCTTGCCCATTTCGTGCGGTTGGTAGTTGTGCAGCCATGCGTGAGTGAGAATGAAGTTTTTAGGGTGGAAGCCCCAACAGCAGGGTGCGTCTTCCTGGAGGATGCGTATGGCCTGCTGGATGAGGGCGAGGCGTTCAGGGCCATCAGCCATGGATTCCAGTTGTTTGAAGACTTTGTCAAAAGCCTCTGAGCTGTAATTGACGTAGTTGGCGCCGCGACCGCCGCTGCTGACGACGCCATTGCCGCTGTAGAAGAGAAAGAGGAAGTTTTCGGGGTCGGGATAGTCGGCCAGCCAGCCTTTATTGAAGATGATCTGCCAGTTGCCGGTATTGACCTTATCGCGCCAGCGATTGAGATCGGATGGTCGTTCCTGGATTCGGATGCCAAGGAGTTCGAAGCGTCGGCTGAGCCACTGGAATTGAGCTTTGAAAGCGGATTGTCCGGCGTTGGCGTGGTCGAGGTAGAGGGTGAGGGGGGCGCCATCGGGGCCGATGCCGTTGGGGTAGCCGGCCTCGGCGAGGAGTTTGCGGGCGTCGTCAATGGGTCGGCGTTGGGGGGCTTGGTGGCGTTCGTTCCAGGTATCAACAAATGGATTGACGCCGCTTGGGCCGTCGGCCGGCGCGCCGGTGATGCCGGGTGGGATGAGGGATTGGGCGACAACGCCGCGGCCATTGAGAAAGATGTCAATGAACTCCTGATAGTCGAGGGCGATGGAGATCGCCTGGCGCAGCTTTTTCTGATTGGGACTGTTGCCGCCGACGACGGGGTCAAGCATATTGAAACCGAAGTAGAAGATGGTGGGGGCGACGCCGGTGTTGAGGCGGATGCCGCGCTGGATCATGTCCTGGGAAAGGGAGAGTTCGCCGTTGGGATTCATGGCGACGGCGGCATCGAACATATCATTGGGAATGCCACTATTGTCGTAGTAACCTTGGAGGAATTTGATCCAGGTGGGGATGGCTTCGCGTTCGAACTGGAAGACGACGCGCTTGATGAAGGGAGTGGTTTTTCCGGCGTCGTCAAGGAGACCATTGCGGCGTTGCTCATCGCTGCCGTCATTGGGGTATGGTTCATGGCGGAAGTTCGGGTTTTTGACAAGGGTGATGTGGTCTGCAGGAGCACATTCCGCCATCATGTAGGCGCCAGTGCCGACGGGCCAGTTTTTAATGTCAAGGCGTGCATCAATGACGGCGGGCTGCTGGTAGAAGGCGAGGGCTTCCCAGGGCATGGGCGCGAAGAAGTGCATGGCCAGCCAGTAGACGGCTTGGGGATATTTGCGCGAGAGAACGAGGCGAAAGCGGTATTGGTCAATGACTTGCAGGCCGGCCAGATCGTAGCGGCGGTAGTCGGGGAGGACGGGGTACATGCCGATATCGCGTCCGGCGCGGCTGGCCTCCGCCTCAAGGACGGCGAGGTCGTTTTTGATGTGCGCGGAACATTCATCCATGCCGAGGATGAAGGACTTGAGGGTGGAATAGACGGGGGAGGCCAAGCGGACATCACAGAGGCGGACGAGGGCGACCTTGAAGTCCTCGGCGTGGAGTTCACGGCTGTCCTGCGCCGGGAAATCGCCGATGCGGCGGATGCCTTTGAGATCGCGGGCGCTGAGCTGCCTATAGCGCGGCGTGCCGTCGCTATTTTTGGCGAAGCAGGGGTGGGGTTGGTAGCGGATACCGCGCTTGAGCTCGATGTCGTATTCCACGCGGGCGACCTGTTCGGGCGGTGGGTCGCCGCTGAGAATGGCGCCGTCGTGTCCGATACAGCGCGGTACGGGCAGGGCGCCGGCCAGCATGGGGCAGAGTTCGTAGGGGCGTCGCAGATAGTGATAGCTCAGGGGCATCTCGACGATGCTGTCCAGGATTTCGCCTTCGTGGACATAGTAGGACACGGCGGGGTCGAGGCTCTTGATGCTGCTGCTGTAGCTGGTGAAGAATGTTTCCTCCGCAGCCATGCCGGCCGGCCAAGGATCGTTGGTGGCGGTGAAGGTGAGGACGACGGCGATGAGCATAGCCGGCAGCGACGGCAGGGCTATGAGCAGCCAAGGGCGGCGCCGCTGATTGCGGCTCGCGCTCTGGCTTGGCGCCTGTTGGCTGCTCATGTTCGGTCCTTGCTACTGAAAGCGGGCGGGCCTGGTGGCCGCGCGGTAGGGGCTTGGCGAGGGACTGCGGGGCTGTCGAGTGGGTCTCTGGTTGCTTCAGCTCTGGTCTTTTTCGCGGATGCTCTTGCGCATGATTTTGCCGGAGATGCTTTTGGGGAGCGTGTCAACGAATTCGACGATGCGGGGGTATTTGTAGGGCGCAGTGCTGCGTTTGACGTGATCTTGCAGCGCCTTGGCCAACTCTGGCGAGGCTTCGTAGCCGCGATTTTTGGCGAGGACAATGCTTGCTTTGACGACTTGGCCGCGGACAGGATCGGGCGCGGCGGTGACGGCGCATTCGAGGACGGCCGGGTGTTCCATGAGGGCGCTTTCGACCTCAAAGGGGCCGATGCGGTAGCCGGAGCACTTGATGACGTCGTCATTACGGCCGAGGAACCAGATGTAGCCGTCCTCATCACGCCAGGCGACATCGCCGGTGCTGTAGTTGCCGTCCCGCCAGGATTGGGCCATGGCGTCGGGATCGCGATAGTATTCACGGAAGAGGCCAACGAAGCGTTCCTTGGCGGCGTTACGGATGGTGATGATGCCCTCGCTGCCGTCTTCGCAGGGGCGGCCCTGCTCGTCAAGCAATTCGATGTCATAGATGGGGGCGAATTTGCCGGTCGAGCCTGGTTTGATGGGGAACCAGGGGAAGTTGGCGATGAGGACGGAGGATTCGGTTTGGCCGAAGCCTTCGACCAAGGGCAGGCCGGTGAGTTTGAGCCACTGGTTGTAGACTTCGGGATTGAGGGGTTCGCCGGCGATGGAGCACTGTTTGATGCTGCTGAAGTCGCAGTCGGCAAGGTTTTCTTTAATGAGGAAGCGGTAGATGGTCGGTGGCGCGCAGAAGGTGGTCAGGCGCATTTTCTGAATGATGCGCAGCATTTTCTGGGGGGAGAAGTGCTCCATGTCGTAGGCGGCGATAACGGCGCCGCAGAGCCACTGGCCGTAGATTTTGCCCCAGCCGAATTTTGCCCAGCCGGAGTCGGAGGCGGTCATGTGCAGTTTGCCGTCCTGGACTCCCTGCCAGTATTTGGCGGTGACGATGTGGCCGAGCGGGTAGGTGAAGTCATGCAGAACCATCTTGGGCATGCCGGCGGTGCCTGATGAGAAGTAAATAAGCATGGTGTCATGCAGGCAGGCATAGTCCTGGCCGCTGGGCTTCCGCCAATCGCTGGGCATGGCCTGGTAGCCGCGGCGG
>JAAZKQ010000078.1 GCA_012799755.1 Lentisphaerota bacterium
AACAGCACGCTGAAGGCGTGCCACATAGCAGACACGAAGGATGGTTTCCATTGCAAGCCAACAGAAAACGGTCAATTATCAATGGGTGACCGGTTACGTCTCTGTGACCTCTGCCCAGCGTGACAGGTCGTTTCCAGGCTCATCGCCCAGGCGCCTTGCGTTCGCTTATTTCTTGCTGTATATCAGCAGGGCGAAGCCATGGCGTTTCAGGGTGACTTTGACCTGATCGTCGGTGGCGATAACGCCGTAGTCGCCGTAGCCATCACAAGCTTCGTAGTTGTAGCCCGGCACCGTGATGACACCATCAGCTTCGTCAATCCCGCTCTGGGTGACGGCGACGGCCAGGCGGCCATCGCGGGCGAGGAAGGAACGCGCCTGGATCTCGGCGTTGTCCAGCGTGAAGCCCAGCGTATCGCGATAGCGGCCGCGCAAGAGGAAGTCACCGCAACGTTCACGCAGGCCATTGGCTTCCTTAAGCCAGGCGCCATACTTCGGCGCCGACGCTATGGTCTTGCGGCAGCGGAAGATCTCGACGTCGCTGATCATGCCCAATAGCAATGCGTGGTTCACCCGGCGTTCCACGCCGCAGTTGTCATCACGGATTTCGCGATCACTGAGGGCGATTTCCGGGAAGACGTAGCGACACCACTCTTGGAACCACCCGGGATTGGCGCCGCCGGTGATATTGTGGATGTAGTCAACGTGTTGGGTAGTGACGTCAGAGAACCACTCAATACCAAAGGACAGCTTGGGATTGCGGCTCTTGATGTGCTCACGCAGGGCCTTGACCATGCGCATCTTCGCGGCCATGGGGTCCATCATCGGCACCCGATGGCCGTGATTGGGATCATAGCAGGGCTGCGAGATATAGCCCAGCTGGTCGAAGAAAACGCCGTCAGCGCCCATGTCTATGGCCATGTCGGCCAAGCTCTTCAGGTGCTCCAGCCATTCTTCGCAATAGGGACAAGCCGTCACGAAAGACTTGTTGCCGAAGGTGCGCAGCGCCGTGCCGATGCTGCCGAATTTGTACCACTCCTGGTGCTCGACGCCATTTTCATTTTTGACCGACAGGCGCCGCCCCGGGCCGCGATAATAGGCGGTGTCCATGTCTATGAGCTGCCCGTTGAAGTAGAACAGCACTTTGCCGCCGCCGGCCTGGAAGCGCCGCACCTGCTCACGTAGGGCGGCCGGGCCGCCTTGGGCGGGATCGGCCTCGTATTCCGGGTAGCCGGCGTCGTGCCCGGCCGTATGCCAGCCGAACATCAGCAGGGTGTCAATGCCCGCCGTTTGGCCATCCTTGAGGATGGTTTCCATCTCATCATAGCGATAGAGGGTCTCGCCATACTGGTGGCGCATAATGAGGCGCTGCCAGCCGCGCATGTCGTCAACATGCTCCGGGCGCGGCTGTGGCTTGAACCAAGTGTCGGCCCAGGCGCGATAAAAATCGGCGGCCACATGCCAGGTGCCTCTGTAGGGTTTCCAGATGAAGTCTCCGCAGCTAACTTTCTCGCCGGCGCGGATGAAGGGATACTTGACCATGCCGGCTTCGAGCACGTCGCCGCTGAGTCGGAAAAGATGCAGGGTGTTCTGAAAACTCAGGTCGTGGCTGCCGACGTACAGCCCGTGATCGCCGCAGTCAAAGATGTAGCAGTTGCTCGCCGAACGCCCGGGATAGAGGTTGTCCATCTGGATAAAGCGTTCGTCTGACGCCATGTACTGGCTGTGACAGGCACGGATGGAAGCCTTGACATTTCCGGTGACCTGTCCGCCGGCAGCCGTGCGGATCAGCCGCGCATTCTCCGGCAGGCGACAGTCACCCAGCAACGGGAAGTGATATTCGCGAATCACCGCGTCGGCGTCGTTGTTCTCCAAATCAATGTGCCAGGCGAGGTAGTCGTCATGCAGAACCGCGCGGATGTGCAGCTTCGCGGCCAGCGGGCCGTCATCGCCCGCCAAGGCGTTATATGCCAGGCTGATTTCACGATTGTCAAGCAGTTTGATGATTGGCCGCTCGCAGCCACGCCGGGCGTAGTTTTCCTTGCAAAGACCGCGTGAGTAAATAACCCGCCAGAGATCGCCGCCAGCACCATAGGTCCAGCCGCGGCGTTTGTCCTTGAATGACAAAACTTGACCGTCGTCCCCGAAACGTATTTCCAAGGCGGCATTGGCAAGTGTGTATTCGCTCATGGTAGCACTCCTTTAGGTGATGGCTGGGCCAAATAAGCAGCATTGCGACAAGTAGACGGCCGGCACATAACGGGTAGCCGTGCCCAGCCGCGCACAACATGCCAAATATAGCCGCTGTTCGCCGGGACGCCCCCGCTCTGGGTAAAGATCGCGGCATAACCGGTAAGCGGTCGCCCATTGATATTGGCCGTCTCCTGTTGCCTTTGGTTTTCAGCGCCGAAGGCGCGGCCTAAGATAGCCCAGGGCAAGCGCCCGTAGG
>JAAZKQ010000079.1 GCA_012799755.1 Lentisphaerota bacterium
CAGGAGGGGCCTGCAGGAGTCCCTGGCGTCGGCCAACCAGTTCCCTGAGTCCAAGGTGTCATTCCCCACGGTCCAAGGCGTCTCAGTTGTCCAATCCATGGGAGCACGCCTTATGAGTCGTGAGTCCTCGCCCCAGCGCCGTTGCCAATGAGTCCAAACGGTCTCAGGCGTCCCTTGGGACCGACCAATTATCAATCGGTGACCGCTTACGCTGAAGGGATGTCGGGGGCGTTTGGCTCTCTCGTTCACTGGTAGCGCGCGACGCTGTGGGCTAAAAGCTCGCTGCATGATCGGCAAGCGAGTGTTGTTTCGGTGAGGGCAGGCTGGGATGACAGGGTGGTCTGGGGCGTCTGTTGCCTCGGCGTTTGACTGTGTGGTTTTTCAGCGTTCAGGGCGTCACTGGGATGTCGTCCTTGCTGCTCGGGGGGCTGCTCTTGTCTTCCGTGGCCTGTTTTGGTGTCGGCGACTTTTGGTTGCTTGCCGCGCCGGCAGCGATGGTCCTGATGATGCGGAAACCGAGCATATTGCCGACGGATGCGCCCGGAAGTCGGCAGCGGTTGGCGGAGCGGCATTCGCTTGCGGCGACGTGCCAGTTGCCGCCGCGTATGGTGGGCCATTGGTGGTATTCGGCTTCAGGGGTTGCATCGCCGGGATAATTGGCGTATTTATCGAGGCACCACTCCCAGACATTGCCGTGCATATCGTAGAGGCCGAGAGCATTGGGGCGACGTTGGCCGACGCTGCGGGTGCTCTGGTAATTGTTGTCGGCATAGTCAGCCCAGAGGGCGAGCTGTTTTGGGTCATCGCCGAAGCAGAAGGCAGTAGTGGTGCCGGCCCGGCAGGCGTATTCCCATTCGGTTTCGGTGGGGAGGCGATAGCTGCCCAGTGGCAGACCTTCGCGTTCGCTGAGGGCGTTGGCGAAGCGCAGCGCGTCGTACCAAGAAACTTCTTCGACGGGGCGGCTGTCGCCGAAGTAATGCGAGGGGTTGTTTTTCTCGCCCATGACCTGTCGCCATTGCGCTTGGGTGACTTCGTATTTGCCCATGTAGAAGTGGTGCGGGAAGACCATGACATGCTGCATTTCGATATCGCCGCGGCCTGCTTCGTCAGCTGGGCTGCCGATGAGGCCGGTACCGGCAGGAACCAGACGGAAGAGCATGCCGATGCTGTTGACCACTTCAATGGGCAAGCCGGTCTGTTCGGAGACGCTCAGTTGGGTGTCGCGCATGTTTTTACTGCCGTCAGCGAGACCAGTGAGCGGCGCCAGATAGGCTGGAAAGACTTCGCTGAGGCCCGGCAGGACGCGGGCGCGCTCCGCCAGGGGGCGGATGACCTCCTTGAACTCCTGCGCCTGTGCGGTCGTCTGCGCGGCGGCACGGGCTTCCGCGGCACGTTTGCGCGCCAAGTGGGGCTTGAGGAGGAAATGCTCGGCTACCGCCAGTAGGACGACGAGTTCAATGAGCCAGATGAAGATGCGGCGGCGCGAGAAGCGTGGGCGAGTCGGCGGCGCAGTGGCGACAACAGGGCCGTCGGCACTTGTCCTCCTATGCGTAGCGTCAGCTGAGGGACTTGGCGTAGTACTGGCAGGGCTTGGCGTAGCGTTGGAGGCAGGGCTTGGCGTAGCGTTAGCGACGGGGCTTTTTGGGGTGCTTTTGTCAACGCTTGTGTTGTCGCTGCCTGCCGTTGCGGGCTGTTCCGTTTTTTTGGCGGCTGCACTTGCCTGGGGCGATGCTTTGTCGTTGTCGGCAACGGATTGAGACTTGTTCAGCTTGCTGTCGGGGCCGGTGCCAGGGTTTTTGGGATCGGGTTGTACTGGTGATGTAGTCATGTTTTGTGTGGTCCTGCCGTGATCTTGTTGTTCACTGTTTACGCCACATGGTGACGATGCCGGCGGCGGTGAAAGTCAGGCTGGGCAATGCGCCGGCGACAAAGGCCGGCAGCCAGCCGTTTTTGCCCATGACCATGGTGAATTGACCGATCAAATAGAAGAGTACGAGCATGCCGACAGCGGTGGCAAAGCCCTTCATGACGCCGCTACGTTCCTGGGCGATGGTCAGGGCGATGCCGAAGAGGGCGCCGACCAAGCTGGCCAGTGGAAAGCACAAGTGGTGCCAGAACATGACTTTGAGCAGGCGCTGGATTTGGCTGGCCGGCAGGATGTTGCCGTGGAGGACCGCTTGCAGTTCGCGGATGGTCAGCAGATCCCAGGCCTTGCTATGACTGCGGATGTCGCTGGGTGCTTCGGGGAAGTTTTCTCGGCGCTGGAGGAAGAATTCGGGTTCAGCGACGAGGATGGCGCCTCGCTCATCGTAGCGTTTGATGTCGCCGGCGATGAAAGTCCAGGTGTCGTCGTGGTATTCAGCGCTA
>JAAZKQ010000080.1 GCA_012799755.1 Lentisphaerota bacterium
CAGAAGCCCTTGGGCTCCCCGCCGTGCCCCATGTCTTGATCAATGACTACCTTTGGCACGCCCGGGCCGATGGCGATGACGGGCTGTCCGCCCAAGTGGGTCGGGGTGGTCACAACCTCTTCGTTGCCCAAATAGGCCGTGATGATCACGCCGTTGGCCGAGCCGTAGCTATAGGGCTCGTAGGCGTAATCCTTTTCCGGATCAGGCGCGCCTTGTCCGCGGACCGAGGCGCCGACAAAAAGGAAAAGGGCCGTGAGGATGGCAAGCACGGTCGAGGCTGAGCTACGTTTGCGTTGCAAGAGCTTTTTCATCGTTGTGACTCCCTTCACAATGTGCCGATTGTTCCTGGACTATGGAAAAAATGTGCCTATAAATGACAAAACAGACGCAGTAGGCGGGAAAAAAGACGAGGCTGCTTCCCCCTAACCGCCTGCTCAATAATTCCAAGATGGCAAGGTAATGAAATAAAATGCAATTATGGGAAGTGCCGTCAGCATTAGCTAATGTAGGAACAGAGAATAGAATATGCAAGGGCATGGAAGCCAAGAAAATAGGATGGGAGCTAATCGGTCAGCCGTAAGCGGTCACTCATTGATATTCGCAGCACAGTCGGGAAACAGGCGTGCTTGGTGCTGTTTGCGGGGTCATGTCACGCTGCGGGCTACAAGCCCGCAGTACAGCCGGGAAACAGGCGCTATCTTGGTAAAAGTGGACAAGACAGACAGCCGTGGACAACATGTGCCATCGTCCATGTCGTCCATAATGTCCATATTGTCCATCGTTTTGCAGGTCGCAGGCAGTCACGGGCACTTGGCGTCGCAGCTTGCGGAGCAACAGTTATCCTTCGCTCCTATGACCTCCCACCGCTTGGTTAGCCGCCCATATGTGCCGTGAGTTTCCTGCAAATTGTCCCAGTAGAGCGTCGGGTTGCCCACTGACCGCTTATGTCTTGTTATTTTTTTGCAGCGTCTTGGGGAGCCGTGCCTGCCACGCCGCATATTCACGCAATTGTCGGTGACAGCCGTTCCTGCGAGCTTATTTTTTCGGCGTCAAAGCTGTGGCCGAAGAAAACCAGGATGTAGCACCTATAAGGCATGTTGTCTTGGACAAGGGGATCACAGACAAAAAGCCTACAGGCGCATAAAAGCGCTACGTCAGTACGAAGAGAGGAGCTTGGGACGCTGTACGGGCATTCAGTCCCAGTTAGCGATGGTCTGGGTGACGGTGGGGCTGTTGCTGAGCGCGGCGAATTCGGCCTGGCGGTCCCGTCGCTGCTGGGGTGTTGCCTGCACGGCGAAGGCTGCCGCGGCATTGCGTTTGAGCTGGGTGGCGCCGACGTAATCCAAGGCGGTGCCGGCGATGATGCGGCTGAGTTCGGCGGAAGGCATGCGGAGGAGCTCTTCAGCATCAACGGCGTAATCGCCCCATAGGCCGACATTGGCTATATCGGCTACAACATCGCCGCTTTCGGCATTTGCGTTGATATTGCCGGCGTTGACGGCGTCGGGGCAGCAACTGGTGCAGATGGAGCAAGCGAAGAGACTTGAGCCCAAGGCGAGTTGCTCCGGCCAGGATAGTGCCCCGCGTTTTTCATTGGCGAGCCAGCTACGGCATTTACGAACCGCAAGGATGCCGTTTTTGCCGATGGCGTGGTTGGGGCAACTGCTGACGCAAGCATGGCAGTCGCCGCAGTGCAGGTCTAGCGGTGAGGGCAGAATATGTTGAGGCAGATCGCTGCTGCAGAAAAGCACGGCGAGGTGGGCCTGGCAGGAGCGATTGGGCGTGCGGAGCAGACCGTTGCGACCGCGGACACCTAAGCCCGCCAGCAGCGCCAGTTCTTTTTCCATCACTGGTTTGGTGTCAACGCAGGAATCGAATTGGACATCGCTGCCTTTGATTGTGGCAATGGCTTGGCGGAGTTGCTCAAGAATGGCTTGGCCATGGCGGTGGTAGTCCACACAAAGCGCATAGCGGGCGATAGTGGCGGCAGGACGACCGGGGCGCGCCGAGGGGAGTTGCCACAGCGGCGATGCCGGGTTGGGTTGGGGCGCGAAGCTTAGGACCAGCAGGCTGCGTGCCCAAGGGCGCGCGGCAAAGGGATCGCTGAGGATGGCCGACCAGTTGTCCAAGTAGGGCAGGGCGCCGAAATTGCCTGCTTGGCGCCATGCGTCCAGACGCTGTTGCAACAGGAGCGGAGGGCAGCTGTCGGCTTTCAGGCAGGCGATTTGGTCGGCGCCACAGCGGGCTGCAAGGCCGCGATAAAAGGATATTCGCTCGCTTGCTGGTTCGACTGGCATACCGTTGGCGCCTGCTTGCTCAGAGCATGGCAAAGAGATCGCGGATTTGCTTCTCGCGGGTCTCAATGCTGCGTACGAGATGGAACTGCACCCTGGCGCGCTGGAGGTTCTGTCCCTCGTGCCTGATTTTGAAATAGACGTCGCCGGCGAGGTAGTCGGCAAAGAAACGTAAGCCGAGCTCAAAGGCGATAAGTCTGGTGGCATCGTAGAGATAATGGCGGTCGGCGTCAGTGAGAAAATCCTTGGCGTGAACGCGGTAGCCCTTGAGTAGTGCTGCGCACAGATCGGTATCGAAATAGACGCTAGAGAAGTTCTTGGGTTCTTCACCGGCGGGATTGCAGCAGGAGCGGAGACAGTCGCCGATGTCATAATGGATCAGCCCCGGCTTGACAGTGTCGAGATCAATCATACAGGTGCCCTTGCCGGTCATGTCGTCAATCATGACATTGGCGGTCTTGGGGTCGCCGTGTGTGGGTCGCAGCGACAATTCGCCGCGGGCTTTGGCGTCTTCCAGAACGCTACACCAGTCGCGGCGCTCTTCGATGAATTTGAGCGCTTCGCGGACGACTTGCGAGCCGTTTAGGCGTTTCTTGCCGATGTCACTTTCGAGGGCTGCATCCAGCTGCTTCAGGTAGCTCGGAGTGATGTGGAAGCCTTCGAGGGTGTCGTGCAGGCGTTCACAGGGGAAATCGCTGATCAGCCGGTGAAATTGTCCGAGAACGGTGCCGACTTCGTTTGCGTGCTCAGGGCTTTGGATGCATTCATAGGAATGGGCGGAGGCAATGAGCGAGATGGCACGCCAGTAATTACCGTCGCCATCAATCGCATAGTCTTTGCCGTCCTTGGCGGGAATGACCCTGGGGAGTTGCCAGATGCGGTCGGCGCTGTCCTGTTCTTCTTCCATGCGTTTATGGACATGGCAGGTGATCAGGCGTATGTTCTCCATGACCTTCTCTGGTGATTTGAACACGTTGGAGTTGATGCGCTGAAGAATGAAACGCTCTTCGGAGAAAATGGTGCGGAAGATGGCCAAGTAGGTGTCGTTGACATTGCCGGTGCCGGTTGCCTCCGTTGATACAAGGCGACCTTCGACCGCGAAACGTTGAGCCATGAAAGCAGATTTCATAGTAATCCTGGGCTGAATTTTGAAAAAGGGTGATGAATGCGTTTGCCGAAGAGGCGCGGTAAAATGGTCACGGATTTGGCAACGCCGTGCTTGGCGCTTGATAAATTGAGGCATAGTGGATGCCGAAGTGCGCAAGACATTTTGCCATAGCAAAAGGACAAAATATAAGCTCGAAAGATACATTGGCAAGGAGGGCCGCCAGGTCGCAGCTGCGCCTTGGGTAAGCGGTCACCGATTGATAATTGGCCGTTTTCTGTTGCCTTGCAATGGAAATCATCCTTCATGTTTGCTATGTGGCACGCTTTCAGCG
>JAAZKQ010000081.1 GCA_012799755.1 Lentisphaerota bacterium
CATACTGTCCATACTGTCCATACTGTCTATTGTCCATAGTTTTGCAGGTCGCAGGCAGTCACGGGTATTTGGCACTACAGCTCGCAAGTACAGAGTTATCAATCGGTGACCGCTTACCGGCTCTACTGCCTTTTTTATTGCATCCGTTTGACAGGGCGGAAAAGGCGTCTAGAATAGTGGAGGCAGTAAGTGTCGCCTACCGCGTTAGTGGTCAGGGCCCCTCGGGAAACCAGGGAGGATTCAAGAGCCACCTTTTCGTAAGTCTCCTTGGATTTGGAAACGCCCGCGGCGGCTCTACTGCCTTTTTACTGCGTCCGCCCTTATTTTTATTCCGCCCGTTTGACGGGGCGAAACGGCGGCATAAGGTAAGATTTGGGTTCACTAGGCGCTGGATGACGCCCTTCGGGGGGCTCCTGTAAGATGGTGAACCCTTTTTTATTCCATCCCTTTGACAAGGCTGGAAAACGGCGGCATTTTATTTCGTATTAGCCGGGCTGGCCTCGAGGTAAGATCACTGCCATTGGCATATCCCCACGAAATGAATGCCCGGCTTTTTTCGTGCCATCCGCTTGGCTTTTAGCCCGTTGTGGCACATGATGCCGACCGCACTGAGCCGAGGGCGTGGTCATCTCCCCATGGTCGCGCAGGCTTTCCGCAGCAGAGCGACACCGGAAACGCATAGGGCACCCGGGGCGCATCCCACGCACGCCCTGCTCTTCCTGAAAACAACAAACGCACCAAGGCATATTACCCTGGTGCGTTTGTCGTTATAGTGGTGGGCGACACAGAACTCGAATCTGTGACCTCTACCGTGTCGAGGTAGCGCTCTAACCAACTGAGCTAGTCGCCCGTTTTGAACCGCGTCTACTATACCGTCCCCTCTGCCTTACGCAAGCGTGTAGTTCTTTATTTTTGCTTGCTTGTCGCTTTTTTCGCCTTGACCTTGCCCAGAATCGGCTCTTCCAAATCCTCGTCTTCGAGCTGCTGGAAGAAAATGTCCTGGAGCATGCCGAGCATGGCCATGCGGGCCTCAAGGTTGATGACCACGTCAGCGAACATCTCGTTGAGCGCGCGCCAGTAATCGTCCATATTGCCGGCCTGCACTTCGCGGGTGTTACTTTTGGCGATATTGTCCACGAGGTCCTTCTCATCCTTGATCAGCCTTGACCAGAATTCCGGCAGCGTACCCTCGATGGTCAAGCTGCGGTCTTCCTCGTAATTCAAGCGTCTAACCAGGCTGTTGAAGTTTCGGCGGACCGTGGGCGTCATCTTCATGGCAGCACCGACCTTGGCCCAGTCAATACGGCTGAGCAGCAGATCGGCAAACTTGTCCTTTTCGCTCTCGCGCTTCTCGACCGCAGCGCGCTGCTGATCGGCCTGCGCGGCCTGGCGACTGGCCTCCTGCGCCTGCTCTTCCAGTCGGCGATTCGCCAAACGCTGTTCTTCATAGCGCGATTGCCAACTGTTGAGCTCTTTGTTGACGCGGTCAAGGTCGCTTTGCAGACGGGCCGTACTTCGCGCCATCTCGTCACGCAAGCCCTTCTCGCTCTCAGCGCGGACGTTCTCGGCCTGGAGCAATTCCTGCGCCAAACGCCGCATCTCGGCCTGCACACTGTCAAGCTTCTCCTGGCCTTGCTCCTGCTCCTGCCGCAACTGCCGATTCTGCTTCTTCAGTTCTTGGAGCTCATTGCCGACCTCGTTCTGCTTGGCGCGGAGCTTTTCCGCCTCGGTCGCAAGCTGTGTGGCCTTGCGGCTCAGCTCATCGCGTTCATTCTCGACATCCTTGAGTTTCGCCAGCAACTGGGCACTGCCCTGTGAATCGTCAAGGATCTTCGCGGCCTGTTCGTGGCTGAACTTCAGGGGGCTGAAGCAGAGAAGAATGCGCCATTTGTCCAAGTCAGCAACGGAAAAAAACTCATCGAACTTCGCGTCGGGCAGCACATAGTCGTCTTCACCGAGCTTTTCGGCTTCGCGATAGGCCTTGTATTCATCGGAGTGGAAGTAGTTCTCCAGAGAGCTATGCAAGACTTCGTGGACCGGGTACCACGAGGCAAAGACACCGTTGCACCAGCTGTCGGAAAATTCCGCCTTCTGAGCCTCACGGAAGATCAGCTTCTCAATGCGCTCGCGCTTGTTGGGTTCAAGGCGATGACCGCCAAGGGTGCAGAGCTTCGCCAGCGGGGCATTGACCTGGACATAATTCCGCAGACTTGACCAAGGCAGCTCGCCAAGCATCCCGGCGAATACTTCAGCAAGGTTCACGCCTTGTATTTTTTCGTTATTGCCCAACATCCAGGAGATACTCCTTCTGCAACATATCTTTTGCGGCGTTGAGGAAAGACGCCGCCATTTGCCGGCGCAACGAACGCTCAATCTTCTGCAGGGCCATAGACAGGCTCACTGCCATGTCCTCTTTACCATCAGCCGTGGCTTGAGCGACGGCCTTGCGACAGAGCAATACGGCTTCACGCCAGCACATCTCCTGGCACAGCAAAGCCACCCTGCTCATGGTGTCATCGCCACCATCCTGCTGTCGCCGCTCTTTCGTTTTGGCGGCCTTGCGCTTGCCTTTCCTGCTCGTCAGCGCGTCAGTGGCGCTGTCGTCAATTTCTTGTACACTCTTTTTCGCCATTGAGGGGCAAAACTCCAAACGCTCACTTTCATGCGCTCGGCCATCACGGCACAAGACCACAAGACAAAAGCAGGTAAATACAGGGTGGAAAATGGAGGCGCGGACCGGATTCGAACCGGTGAATAAAGGTTTTGCAGACCTCTGCCTTACCACTTGGCTACCGCGCCACAGGAAAGACGCGCTTTACTATAGGACAAAAAGGCTGTCTGTCCATTGGACAAATAAGTTTTTTGCTATTTTTGTAACTGGAAAAGGTAAACGCAAATTGATTTTTCTCACGCAAAGGCGCAAAGACGCGAAGATTTTTTAGTAATCGCTCACCCATTGACACCGGTCGTGCCGGCGGTCTTTTGCAGCTGCTGTGCTGTAACCGGTTACCGATTGATAACAGACATTTTTTATCCGCAGATGTCGCAGATTGGCGCAGATTATTAGCGGCATGTCTCGCATCGCCGCTGCG
>JAAZKQ010000082.1 GCA_012799755.1 Lentisphaerota bacterium
ATCACCTTTTATTTGACGAGCCACGCCGCGGACTGGCTTGATGTGCGCTATGTGCCGGGGACGCCCCTGGATTGGCGGCAGGAAACGGCGTTGACCGTGCCCTATTATGCCGAACAACCCGGGATATCGCCATGGCTGAAAATCACCTCCGTCAATTCCCCCGGGGCCAATTCATCGCTGCACGAAGCACAGATTCTGCTTAATGGCGCGCCGCCGGCGCCGCGTCAGTGGCACCAACTGAGCATAGCGCTGAACAAACCAACAACACAGAAGGATCAGGTCACGCTCCTGAGCGCGTACATGCCGACACGCGAGGGATTTCTGCCCATTGGTCAGCCGATGGTCTTCTACCTCGGGCTCTTCGCCTACCAAGCGCCGGCGCGACCGGCCTGGCCGCCGCAGCGCACAGCGACGCTGAGCATGAAGACGCTTTGGCAGGGCCCGTTGAGCGACGACGGCTGGATCCGCGTCAAGGACCATAACAACCAGAATGACCACGCGGCCGAATTCGTGGCCGGCGCAGCCGAATTTGTTTCCACGGCGGATGGCTGGAACGAGTTTCTGCACAGCGACGCCGAAAAGCTTGTGCTCAAGCCCAATACCACCTACCGTTTGCAGTTCAGCTATGACATCATTCAGAGCCTGGCCGGCGCCAATGCGCGCTTCTACTCGCTGGTGCGGGCGGCAAAGACCATCAAGGCCGACGTGGGCTGGCAAAATTGGTATGACGCCAAGGGCGCGTCGAACAGCCGCGTCCTTAGTTTCACGACCCGCGAAAACGAGGGCTATTACCTGATCTTCGGCATCCGCGACCGTGGCGGCATTCGTATCCGCGATGTCGCACTCTATGAAATGATGACCAAGCCCTGAGCGCCGCGCCCATCACCCGTACAACCTGTCAGAGAGGATAAAATCTGCCATGAAGACAGTAAAAATAGTTCTTGTCGCCGCCGTCATATCTGCCTTCGCCGTCAGCGCCGCCAGCGTGGAAAATGGCCGCTATCTCACCGGCGCCTGGGGCTACCCAAGCACGCCGGAATGGCGTGAGCTCTACCTCAAAGGCGGCCTGAATCTGGTCGGCTACAACGCCAATCTGGCGGAATGGGCCAAGGAGCACGACATGTCCTTTATCGGCGGCGTGTCGGGGCGACCGCCGCAAAACGCCGCGCGACCCTTCGAGGCCGCCAATGGCATGCTCTTCAATTCCGTCGGGCTTTTCACCCACGTCAACTTCAATGCGCCGACCGTTGAGGAATGGTGGAACAGCCATGTTCCAAAGCGGGCGGCAGCCATGCCCGGCGCCGAGCGTATTCGCTTCTGGAAAATTCACAACGAATTCGGCTATCACAGTAGCGACATCTTTGACTACAGCGAGGGCAGCATCAGCAAATACCGCCAGTGGCTGGCTGGGCGCTACGCCGACATCGCTGAGCTCAACCGTAAATGGCATAGCAGCTACGCGGACTTCGCCGGCATCGAAGCGCCGCGCAGCGACCTCGCCGAGCAACTGCCGAACTGGCTGGAATGGCGGCGCTTCACCGCATGGAATTTCGCGCGCTACTTCCGTGAGTCCGGCGATCTCATCCGCAGCGTCGTCCCGGGCGCGGCGGTGTCGGACAATTTTTACATCACCTCGGGACTGGACGGCTGGGACCTCTACGAACTCAGCCGGCAAACGGATTACCTGGCGCTGGACCTTTACGCCATTGGTCGTTGGCATAATTTACTGCCCAACCTCGACCGCGGTCGCTGCGCGGCGGCCGCTTGGAACAAGCCCTTCGTGATGATGGAATACCACGCCGGCCCCAATCACTGGATCACCAAGGTACACAAGCGCGATCTGTTCATTGAGGCTAATGTCGCCCTCGCCCGCGAATGTCGCGCGTTGATGTGGTACATGTGGAAGCCCGGCACCCAGGGACGCGAAGAGGGCATCCACGGCATGCTCGACATGGCCGGCAAGCCCACCGAGCGATACACGGCTGTCGCTAAAATCAGCGCCTTCACCGAGCGTCTCGCGCCGGTGCTGGCCAGAACCCGCAGCACGGCCGACGTCGCCATCGTCCTCTCCAACGACTCGCAGTACTTCGCCCATGCGACCGGCGGCAGCGTCTGGAGCGCGCTGGGCGCCCCTGCCCATCTCGCCCGCCTCCTGGACGGTGCCAGCATCAGCTTCACCTTCATCAACCTCGATCAACTCCGGGACAACGCCATCGGCGACTACCAGGCCGTGATTCTCCCGGGTCTGCCCATCGTTTCCGACCGCGGCTACCAGCTCCTGCAAGACTACGCCGCTGCCGGCGGCACGGTCATCCGCCACCCCGGCAGCGCCCTGCGCAATGAGTTCGGCCGTATCACTCGCGACGAGCCTTTCGCCGCCACCAATGCCGATACCGACAAAGACGCCATCTGGGAAGTCCGGCAATGGCGGGAGCAGGGCAAAACCGGCCACATCCACCGAGAGAGCCTCGGCAAGGGCCAGCTGCTCTTCTGCGCGGTGGACTGCGCCAAGCTCCAAGGCATCGTCACCAAAGCGGAAAGACTGGCCGCGGCCAGCCTGGCCTACGGCGCCATCCTGCGCGACCACGCCGGCATCACCCCCACCGTGCAGCTCAGCGCCAAGGACCTCTTGCCCGGGCAGATGGACGCGCGCCTGCTGCAAGACGGCAAACTCAATGTCCTCGCCATTACCAATCTCGCGTCGGAGGACAATGACGAGCCGGTCACAGTCACGCTCGGACAGCTTGGCCAGTCTGGCCAAACGCAGACCGCGCTGTATCTCCGTCCCGAAAGCGCCGACATTCAGCGCCTCACAGGGCGGGCGACGGCCGCCGGCCTGAGCTTTACCCTGCCCGCGCCCAAGCCCGCCGGCATGCTCCTTTTCGGCGAATGGCAACCCATCGTCGGCATCCGCATGCCCGAGGTGCTGCACCCCGGCGATGTCGCCGAGGCGACAGTCAGCATTGACAATCTTGCCGCCGTGCCGGTGTCCGGCCAGGTGCGTGTGCAATTGCCGACCGGTTGGGTGCTCGGCCAGCTCGGGAACAACGATTTCAGCAACCTCGCACCGGGTGCGCGCGTTGAACTGCGCTTCCGCATCAATGTGCCGCAGGATGTCGCCACGGACTTCTTCGCCATTGACTATCCCGTCATCGCACAGGTGCGTTTCACGGCGGGCATGGACGGTGTCCTCAGCGCCAAGTCGCTGCCTTTTGTGAAGCCCATGCTTGATGTGCGCATGGTCTATCAGGACCGCATTCTCAACCCCTGGCAGGAATTTACCCCGCCAATTCTGCGTTGGGGCTGGAATAACGAAGTCGTGACGCCGCCACCGCCGCCGGTGGCCGTCCGTGGCAATGCCGCCGTCACCCTGCAACTATCGGTAGCGCCGCTGCTCGCCGGCCGAACGCTCGAACTGAGTGTGAGCGACGAGCAAGGCCGCCAAGGCCAAATCCGGCCGGCGGAAGGCCATAGCGCCGTTCTCAAAGCCGGCGAAAGCGAGCTGCCGGTCATCATCACGTTGCCGGGCAGTGGCGACTACACCCTCCGGGCGCAGGCCGGCGGCACGGACGTGACCACGACGCTTGTCTTCCCGGCGGCAGTAGGTACGGAGACCGTGGAGGCTGCACTGGCAGTTGCCAGACCGCAGGCCCCGGCGGGCTTCACGCCGCGCGCGCTGCTCGGCGTCGGCGCCCGTGGCGCCTCGCCGGGTACGCCGGTGACGGTGCCGCTGACGCTGCCGGAAAGGCTCGCCGCTGAGCAACTCGCGCTCTTCGCGGTAGATGGCCGTCCCCTACGCTACACGCTTTTCGCTGACGCCATCAGCTTCAATGCCGATGTGGCGGACGACGGCGTGGCCATCTACACCCTGGCTACTGCCGACGCCAATAAGGCCCTGCCCACAGCGGCGCCGCGCTTGTTCACCGAACTCGGCCAGGACGGTCGGGCGAACTTCCAAGGCGACAGCTACCGCATCACCTTTAACACCATCTTCGGCTGGATTGAGTCCATGGCCCTGCGCAATGAGCAGGGCGAGTTCATCCCCTTCATGCCCGAACGCAGCGGGCCGGTGCTGTTGACCGACAGCGGCGTCGAAATCGGCCCTGAGCACGCGCAACAGGTCACGCTGCTCTCCTATCAGGCCAGCGCCACCAACGCCACTCTGGAGCTGGAACGGACCATCAGCAACGGCGGTACGGGTATCAGCGTTCGCGAACTCTGGACCTTCAATCCCAATCACCTCAAGGCCGATGTGTTCTTCACCAATCGCAGCAATCAGCCCCTGCGTTTCCGCAAGATCGTCTATGAACTGGGCTGCAATATGGATACTGCGCCGCAGTGGCTGACCGAGCTGAACGGCCATCAGCGCCGCGATGCGCTGCCGGCCGGCATCACCACCAGCAAGGGCATGATGGTGGACCTGCTCACAGGCAAAGGCCCCGGCATGGCCATGACCCTGCGGCGCTGCGCCCAAAACAAGGCCTGGGCATCAATCAGCAACCAAGTCAGCCACAGCGTGACGCGGACGCGCATCAACCTCACCAATGCCGTCAGTATTGACCCGAAAGACTTCATCTTGGCTGAATTCGATCTCTGGCCTCACTGCGGTCCCAGCGCCGTGCCGGCCACGCCCGTATTCAGCAGCGCCGGCCGCATCCTTGAATAGGAACTGGCAGTTTCACGGTAAGCGGTCACTGATTGACAACAGTGCTTCGCTCATGATATTTCCGCTGACAAAAACGCCATGGAAGCACTGTTTGGATCCGGCCAAACAGTACGCTGAAAGCGTAGCACATACCAGCCCGGGGTTGCGCCTCCGGCGCAACCCCAGGGAAGCCCCCACCCGAAACAGCACGCTGAAGGCGTGCCACATAGCA
>JAAZKQ010000083.1 GCA_012799755.1 Lentisphaerota bacterium
CAATCGGTGGCCGCTTACGCTCCTTGGTAACCGGTCACTCATTGATAATTCGCCGTTTTCTGTTGCCTTGCGATAGAAACCATCGTGTTTACTATGTCGCACGCTTACAGCGTGCAATGTCGGAGGGACGCCCACTCAGGGCGGCGCGCACTTTCAGCGCGGCTTGCCCTGGGCTGGTATGTTTTGCGCCTTCAGCGCTGAAAACCAAAGAGGCGACAGGAAAACGCAAACGCACCGGCCTTCCTACACCAAGCAGCCTACTCTCAAAAAAAAATCTGCGCAAATCTGCGACATCTGCGGATAAAAAATATCTGTTATCAATCGCTGATCGCTTACCGCTTTTCTGTCCTTCGCCGGAGCGAGACAGTTTAAAATTACCGTCCTTGATTTACCTTACCAATGCTCCCCAGCCTTTTCTTCCGCATTTTTACCCCTTCACCCCCCAAGAGACCATCATTCCATGAATTCCATCCGCCGCTTTGCTTTCGCCGCGCTCTTCTGCAGCGCCCTCATCGCCCTCCAGGCGCAGCCCATCTCCACCGCTGACGACCCGTGGTTCGACCAAGTCACCACCCCGACCAAACTGACACCAGCACAGATTGAGGACTTCTGTCGCAAAATACACCGCGCCATTGCCGCCGGCCAGGATGAAAAACAGCTCGCGACACTGGCACGCGACGATCAGTCGCCACGCATCCTCTTTCTCAGCCTCAGCAACGACCTCTGGCCCGCACGCACCTACTTCGGCTGCGGCTGGAACTTCGCCCACGCCTGGGAAAGCACTGCCGCCATCATGCTCGCCAACGAAAAAGCCTATGCCATCGAAACCGCCAAGCAAGCCCGCGGCACCATTGAAACCGCTGTCCGCGAGGGCAAACCCATACCCCTGGACTGGGTCGCCCGGGAAAAGGCGCCCAACGCTTGGAATTGGCTGCGCTTGGACATTGTCCAGGTCGCCCGCCCTTCCTTTGACTACTCCGTGGAAGGCTCCAAAATCGCCCTGACCAGCCTGGTCGGCCTGGCCTTCGGCCCCCAGTTGGGCTTTGCCTTCCCGCCCGCACAGCTCACCGGCCGCTGCCTCATCACTCCGGAACGCTTCCTCGCCAAACAGCAGGTCGCCAATATCATCGCCGAAACCTATAACTGGGGCGCCATAAAAAACTGGCTGCGCCTCAGCGCCGTCGAGGAAGGCCACCGCATCTGTCTCTTCGAGGTGGACAGCTATTGCAGCGACGGCGTGAATGTCGTCCGGCTCTACCGCAATCACCCCATCGCCCAGTTGCCTGACAATGACCAATGCCTGGATGCCGCCACCCGCTGCGCCGAATTGCTGATCAGCTACCTCGACCCGGCCAAGGGCACCCTCAACGTGCCCTTCCCCGAATGGATCGCCAGCGGCGACAGTAGCCCCGGCGCCGATAACCGGGAAGCGCTTGACGCACAAGCCGAGCTGGTCATCGCCTTGGCCCGTCTCGCCCAAAGCAGCAACAACAAAAAACACTTCGCTGACGGCGCCGCCTTGGCCGCCAAGCCGCTCCAGCTCGCCATGAGGCGCTACGGCCAGCAAAAAGATTTCATCGCCCTTATTGAAAAGGAACCCATAGCCGCAGACAGCCATCTCGAACCCCGCCTCATCACCACCCTGCGCAGCAACGCCACAGCCTGCCTGGCATTCCTCGAACTGTCCGCCATCTTCCCCGACAATCCCGATTACCCCGCCATCGCCACCGCCATCGGCCGACACCTTCACCGCCAGGCACAGCCCGGCAACGGCTTCATCCCCGCCAAATTCTATCCCTCGGATCAAATCTATGAAAGCGACGAGAGCAACGACTACGGTCAGGCCGAAACCGAAGCCATGGCCGCGCTCGCCCTGGCCAAACTCGGCAAAAAAGACCACAACGGCAGCTTTTTGGAAGTCGCTGACAACAATCTGGCCTACCTGCTAAGCAGCAAAATCCAGCTTCAGGAGCTCACGGCAACCGTCACCTCGCCCTGGCTGGCCGAGGCGCTGGACCAATACTACCGTCGCAATAATGAATACATCAGTCAGCTCTCGCGGCTCGCC
>JAAZKQ010000084.1 GCA_012799755.1 Lentisphaerota bacterium
CCCGCCGCGTACATGGCCGTGCCTTGCTCAATCACGCCGGCGCCCAACGCGGCAATGGTCTGGTCATGCCCGCCGGTGACGACCGCCACGCCACGCGGCAAACCGAGCTTGCCGGCAACAGCGTCACTCACCGTCCCGGCAATGCTGCCGCTGGCCAGCGGCCGGGCCAATTTGTCCGCCGACAAGTCCAGCGCCTCCAGAATCTCAGGACTCCAACAATGCTTTTCGACATCAAAAAGCATGGTGCGCCCGGCCAGCGGCCAGCCCATGGCCGGCTCAACGCCCAGACGCTGCTCCAAGAGGTCCTCATAGCACAAAAACGCCCGCGCAGCTGACCACACCGACGGCTGCTCCCGCTTCAACCACAAGAGTTTGAACAGGCTGAACATGAGCGACGGCGTGTGCCCGGTCAACTGGTAGAGCCGTTCCAGCCCGAAGCCGGCCACGAAGGGCGCGACCAAGTCCAGCGCGCGGCAGTCCGACGACACCAGGCCATTGCCCAATACCTCGCCGCGCGCGCCAACCGGCGTAAAGGCCTCCCCTTGGCTGGATATGCCCAGACCACGCAGCGGTTCGCCGGCCGGCGTCTGCGCCGCCGCCTCGGCAATCACCGCGCAACAGGCATCCATCACCTCGCTGGACGACAACTCAGCCCAGCCGGGCCGAGGCGTCTGCACGGTATAAGCGCGGCGCGCCGAGCTCAGTTGCCGGCCCGCTTCGGAAAAAACCACGGCCTTGCAACCGCTGGTGCCGATATCCACGCCCATGTAACTCATGCCGACGGACCTCCTCTCGCTGTGCGTCAATCCTCAGCGCCGCAGACCTGCCATCACAGCTCGGTAATGTCGTAGTTCAAATAACGCGTGAAGGCCTCACGCAAAGCCACGGCGACCCGCCCCGGCGCCACGCTGACGTGATGCCGATAGCCCGCATAGGCCATCGTGTAGAGCTTCTGCTGCAAATCGGGAATATAGGCCACGCCGCCACAGCCGAAGAAATCCTCCGGAATGGGATCGTCAGTGAACTCGCCTTCGCCGAGGTAGAAGCTCAAGAAGCCGTCCTGGGTGGTCGCACTTGCGAAGGTGAAGGGCATAGGTTTAATGCGGCCAACGTTGCAGCCGTAGCTGCAACCGGGACCAAGGCTCTTCACAAACATCGGGTGGTCAATGACTTTGCCCTTGGCTGTCATCAAGGACTGCGGCACCGGCCCGCAGTGGAAGAGGATGCACTTGTCATCCTCATCGCCGTAGTTGTTGTTCCAGTCCAGACAGGTAGGCGTCTTCTCGGTAGCCAAATTCAAGGCCCGCATCGCCACGGCGTTGCAGACGTCCAGCTCACAGGCCGCCGGGAAGCAGCGATCATTCAATTCACTCAGCAACACGCAGGGCGAGACGCCAAGCGTCTTCTCCAACTCCAGCCAGCAACGCAAGGCCAAAGCGTCCAAGCTATTCTCGGCAATGATCTCGTCCAAAACCACACTCAGACGAACCATCGCGGAAAAATTTTCTTTAGGCACGCCGGAAAAATCCGTATAGGCCTTGAGGCGCTTGGCCTTGGCCTTGCACGCAGCCGTATTGTCTTTCATCTTGTTGACGCGCAGCACGACTTCCGCCAAGTCCGTGGTCTCGGTGCTGATGCCGTACTTCTGCAAGGTCAGCTCATCAAAACGGACAGTCTTGAAAGGGGTCGTTCGCGCGCCAATGGCGCCGACAGTAAAACGCTTCATGCCATTGACCACTCGGCATACCGCCGCAAAATCGCCGATCTGCTCGTCGAACTTCGGCGATGACGGATGCAGAGTCTGCGGCGGAAAAACCGTGAAAGGCAGGCCGAACTGACAAAAGACATCCATGATCGAAAACTTGCCGCAGAAGGAGTCCCGGCGGGACTCGAAGCCCATTTTGTCAAAGGTGTCCGGATAGGCCTGGATGTAAATGGGCACGCCGCAGTCCCGCAGAGCCGCAATCGCGCCATTTTCGTCACCGAAATTCGGCAGGCTGAGGATGACGCCATCAAACTTGCCGCGATTTTCCTCCAGGAACTTGGCATAGATGCGGCCTTCCTCCGAGGTCTCAATGGCGCCATTGCGAGTGGCCGCGGCATCAAGCATCAACACCCCATAGCCCAGCTTGCGCAACTTCGCTGATATTTCCTTGCGAGCCGACGCAATCAAGCTCTCAGGAAAAAAACCGCGATTGCCGAAGTACAACGCAAAGGTCATTTTTTCTGCCATGTCCGTCCTCGCTTTCTGCTGTTGTTCTGACTCCATTCTGTATCCAAGCCCAAGGCTATTCATGTAAATAATTCAGCCGCCACTCACTCCAGCCGCAACCCACTGGGCCGAAGTTGGGATAGGTGGGGGAGGAAGGCGACGAGGCCTTCCCCTTCTCGCAAAACCTAATCTAAACCATCCAAATCCATCCTATTTTCTTCACACCCGCCACCCACTCCAGCCGCAACCCGCTAGGCCGAAGTTGGGATAGGTGGGGGAGCGCGAGGGGGAGGAAAGGGCCACTCTGGCCCTTTCCTCCCCCCTCGCAAAACCTACCTATTCACCTCTTCTCGGCCTGTGCTGAGGAGCTTCGGGGCCGAGCCCTCGATATGCAGTTCATCGCGGATAATGGTCAGCATTGTGTCATAGACTGCTTGTTGTGCAGCGGCGGTATTGCCGCCCTGTGCCAGCGTCCTTTCGTAGGGCTGTCGAATAGCGGTTGCCACATTGATCTTGGCGATACCGTGCTTAATGGCCTGCTGTACGTATTCCGCTGCAATGCCGGTGCCGCCATGCAGCACCAACGGAACGCCCGTTGCCTTCTGCAACAACGCCAGATGCTTGATATCCAGCCGCGCCCGCGGCTTCTCCTTCTGCTTGCCGGCCGCCGAGATCGCCCCATGGATATTGCCGATAGCCACCGACAGCCAATCCGCACCGGATTCAGCGACAAAGCGCCGCGCCTCCTCGGCATCCGTGAAGCCCTTTTTGCTGGCGAAGAGCTCCTCGTATGGCGGCAGCGGCCCGGCCTCATGCCCCATGACCGCGCCGAGTTCGGCTTCCACTGGCACGCCATAGTCCTTGGCCAGTGCTGCGACCTTCGCCGTGCAGGCGATATTTTCCGCCAGCGGCAGCCGCGAGCCATCAACCATCACCGACTCGTAGCCCAGCGCCAACGCCTCGCTGATTACAGCGGCGTAATCAACCCGCAAATTGTCCTCATCAATTACCGGCACATGATCCAGATGCAGCCGGGTATGCCCAAGTTCCTTGACCTTCTCGTACTCATCGCGGATCGCTCGCAGACTTCCGGAGGAAAATTTGATCCATTCCAGCCTGGCGACCATGATCAGCCCGAAGCTGTCGCAATCCCGCAGAGCCTGCACCACCGGCGCCATCATCGGCAGGTAGGGTATGTTGAAACCAGGCACCGCCAGCCCCCGCCGCCAGGCATTCTTCACAATCGCATCCGTCCGCAAAGTCGCCATTCACCACTCCTTGCTCGCTCAAATGCCACGCGCCGGCTTGGCACACCATGACACGTTAACAACACTAGAAACAAAAGTGTAATCCACTATTGGCCATTTTCACCACCACCAGCCACTTTTTAGCCTGAGACCTCCATTTTCCGCAGCGACAGCCCCGCCTCCCGGCACACTAGAAGCGGCTTCCCGCCGCTTTTTCCTATCCGCAGATGTCGCAGATTAACGCAGATTTTTTAGCTTCGCCGCTTGGAAATCCAAGGCCCAGCCCACATCACCTGTTCCTCAACCGTGCTGCGGGCTTGCAGCCGCTTTTTCCTATCCGCAGATGGCGCAGATTAACGCAGATTTTTTAGGTTGGCCGCTTGGAAATCCAAGGTCCAGCCCACATCATCCCTCTCCCTGCAGAGATCGGATGGGACAACGGGGATTGCGCCCCGTTGCCCTTCCACACCACCGGACATGCGGTTTTCCGCATCCGGCGGTTGAACAACACCGGTTCTTGCGACCGGTTAAACGCTCCAAGGCAGTTACTCCTTGGATTCGTTCGTCACGCACGTCTGACATGGCATTCTCCGCCTCGAAAACTGTGGTTGACACCCGTCTTGGCTCCACACATCCAGTGCTTCGCCGCCACCGGCCCACCGGCCCAGCAGGTCGTCCCAGCCG
>JAAZKQ010000085.1 GCA_012799755.1 Lentisphaerota bacterium
AAGATTATTTTCGACGGAGCGATGATTGATCATTGCACAAGCTTGCTTCATGGCGGCGTCCACCCTGTGTTGACCAAGCGAGCAGGAAGATTGGTAAGCGCGGATAAATGCCGTCAGTGTCTCGGTCCAACGGACAAAATGGCGGATATAGCCGGTGCCGGCCAAGAATTGCGCAAGGTTTTTGGCTTGGTATTTCAGAGGTACTTGTTTGAATTGGCGGATGTAATCGCAGTCCACGATGAGGACTGGTCGGGCTGATGATGTAATCCATTGATTGCGAACGAAGTTGGCCGGCTTGGCGTCGCCGTGATAAATGCCTCGGTTATGTAATTCCGCGAGAAGCTCGGCGCAGTGCGCGTAGAGTTCAATGGCGTTATCGAGATGGTCGTATTGTCCACGCCAGAAATTGCCTGTGCCGGCATCTTGGAAGATTAGGAAGTCGCCTAGTTGCCGTGAAGAGAGCCAGGCCAGGCAGGGTGGTGTAAGGTCTTGTAGATAAAGGCTATTCACCCAGGAATTGCCGGCTGGGCGCAAGCATAGTGGTCGAAGCGTGTGGGCAAATTCCTTGACGATGTAGCCTTGGTTATTAGAGCTGAGTCGGGAGACGCGTCGTTTGCCGCTGGGCTTGAGCCACTCGCTGATGTCTTTGTCCTCAATATGTCTTTTGACGAGCTTATCAGCCAAGTCCACGTTAAGTTCGCCGGCAAAACGCCAGGTACCCAAGGGCGATTTGACGACGGCGATATCATTTTTGCCGATGATTATCCGCGTCCAGTAACGGCAGCGGATGGGGGTGGTAAAAAACGGTATGGGCATGTTTTTGGTTAATATGCGAAATCTGGTGATGAGCGTCTGCCATTGCCGGTTGCTGATCTTATCGTGCTACTATAACCGGCCATCGCTCAGCCATGGACTCGGTATGGTTCTCGGCATCGCGCAGTTCTCCGTGCGCGAGACCCCATATTAGGCTGGGAAGAGTGATTTAATGGACTGTGTGAAAAATAGCCAAAAATCACAGCTTGACAAGCCAAAAAATTGCCGAATAACAGCAAATTGGTAAGCGGTCACTCATTGATAACTGTTGTTCCCGCAAGCCGCTATGGACAGTATGGACACTATGGACGATGGCACATGTTGTCCACGTCCGTCCGCCTTGTCCACTTTTACCAAGATACGCGTCTGTTTTTCGGCCGTACTGCGGGCTTGCAGCCCGCAGCGTGACATGACCCCGCAAACGGCGCTAAGCGGCAGAGTGCGCTGAAAGGGGAGCATATGCCAGCTCAGGGTAAGCGCACTGAAGCTGCGTGCAGCCCTAGGTGGAGCGTCCCGCCGAAATTGCACCCTGCAAGGGTGCCACATAGTCAACACGAAGGATGGTCGCCATTGTAATGGCACATGAAATGCCTGTTATCAATGGGTGACCGGTTATCTGTTTTTTGCTAGTTACTTGCCAGGGCGCCTTGGTTATTGCTTGCCATCTTTGCCCGGCGCAAGCGTCGGCGGGATACGATACGCGGCAGCCCATGGTTGAAAGGCTTTGGCAGGAGTGAGCGGAAGCGCCGGAGTTGCATGTTGCGGTAATCTTTGGGCAGGGGCTTTTTGCGCAATCTGAGGCGTTCCAGGTCAATCAGGGCGATGGAGCCGTCGGGACGGACAAAGAAATGCTCGGGTTTGCAGTCGGTTTTCCAGTCAAGGCGGCAGTCTTGGAGGCGGGCGAGGGTGCGCTCGGCTTGAGCGATGGCTTCCTGCGCCTGGTCATGATTTTCGGGATTGGCGGCGAATTGATCAATGGGCACGCCGGCGACAGGGAGCATGATCATGACGCCGGTGTGGGGGGAGGCCGAAGCGGCGCTCTTCTCCCCAAGCAATGATTTCGGGGACGACGAAGCCATGCTGGGCAGCCAGGGCCAAGGCATGTCGTTCTTTGGCGGTATTGCAGAGGGGCTTTTTACCACGCAGGAGATAGCGGCAAGCTACGGCTATTTTGGTGAAATAGTCCTGTTTGATGAAAATCGTCTGACCATTGCTGAGAGTATGACGCCAGGTCGCGCCGCGGGTGTGGCTCGACATACAGCTATCGTTGGTAAAGCCCAGCAGCGCCTGGTAGTTGTCAAGGCGATTGTGTTTGAGGATCTCTTGCCATTCTGGCTGGATGTGTAGAAACATGGTTTATTCCCGTGCAAGCAATCATATTGGCGATGTAGAGTTGACACAACGGCAGTGAAAAATGCCCCGCGGCAACAAAGCTAACCAAATACTAACCGACCGTATACTCTAAGCTAACAGTTCGCTCATGCAAGCGGCTTTTTGTCTGGAGTTGGCGGCGAGCGCTCAGGCGCGGGCTTTTTGGGCGCGTTTTTCTGCGAGGAGGGCCAGGCGGCGTTGGAGTTTTCGGGTGAGCCGATTCATGGCGCCGGCGCCGATTGGGCAGATCGTGGCAGAGGCTTGCCGGTAGCTGTCCAGGAAGAGCGCAAAGACGTCGTTTTGCTGCATGGACAGTGGCAGTCTGGCGAGGAATTGGACGACGTTGGCCAAACGGGCACGGCGCTTCCCCAGTGGGAGCATGCGACTGCTGCGGTCGTTGTCCAGGAAAAAGATGGACTGATCCGGCGCCAGACAGAGATTGCCTGGGATGCAATCACCGTGGATGAAGCCTTGATTGTGGAGGGCGGCGATGCCCTGGGCGGCGTTGACGAGCATGGCGTCGCGAGCGGATGCGTCGTCTGCGGCGTTGAGCAGTGAAAGCAGGGACGGGTAGGGCACTTCCCGGCAGATGAAGACGTCTTCCGGCCAGCCGAGGGCATTGCGGCGACGGGCGGCGAGGATGGGCTCGGGGCAGAGGATACCCTTGTCAAGCATGGCGTCAGTGATCCAGAAGGTATCAATAGCGCGAGAAGGGCGGAGAAGCCACTTGATACCCGAGATGAGCATCTTCCAAGCCGAGCCTCTTTCCTGCAGGCGGTGAAGGATTTTTACGTAGATGACTCCGTTTGGCGTTTCTACGCGGGTGACGCTACGGGCCTTCTTGGCGACGACCTTGGTGCCGGGGTTGTCATCCAGCCACCGGTCGAGGTCCGACAGGGAGCTCTGCCAGTACGGGTGGACGATGCCACGCCAATCACCACTACGGTAGCTGCAGTATGGTTGGGGGGAAGACATAAGAAGTGGGGGCACAGGATGAAAGAGATGAACAACTAATATAGTTGGCGATAGCCTGAAAGTCATTGTCGGGGGAACAGACTCCTATGAAACCCGCCGTAATCGGTCAGCCGTTGATATTGGTCGGTCCCAGGGGACGCCTGAGACCGATGGAACTCATTGGCAGTGGCGCCGGGGCAAGGACTCACGACTCATAAGGCATGTTCCCATGGATTGGACAACCGGAACGCCTGGGACTGCGGGGGAATGACACATCGGACTCAGGAGACTGGTTGGCCGACGTCGGGGACTCCTGGAGGCGCCGCGCCTTTGGGCGCTTGCTTCGGGCTGTTATGCGGCACGCCCTCGGCGTGCAATTTTGTCGTTTGCAGCAGGAACTTGACAAGCGGCGCAAACGTGTGTCTTCCGGCAGAGTAGAAGCGGCTTCCAGCCGCTTTGCCAAGCGCCCCTCTCCCGGCTGTACTGCGGGCTTTGTAGCCTGCAGCGTGACATGACCCCGCAAATGAAAAACCATGCGTCTGTTTCCCGACGTTACGCCCGCAAAACCAAGCGTCCGTCTCCCGGCCGTGCTGCGGGCTGTAACGCCAAGTGCCCGTGACTGCTTGGCGCCTGCGAAACGATGGACAGTATGGACATTATGGACGCGATGGACGACAACACCTGCTTGCCCGCCGTCCACACTGTCCATATCGTCCATACTGTTCATAGCAGCTTGCGGGAACAACAATGATCAATCGGTGATCGCTTGCTGAAAGAGTACGCAGTGAAAACCGCCGACGTTGCAGAATGGGCGCGGCTGCTTAGATTAAGGGCCGCCGGCGGCGGGTTGCCGCATCCTTAAGCTGCCGTGTTGCGGCCGTGTTGACACGGCCGTTTTCATTTTCCCCTTGTGTTTACGGAGCATCCATGTTGTTGTCACTCAAGACAGCCCTGCTGGGCATTATCCAAGGTCTTACCGAATTCCTGCCCATCAGCAGTACTGGCCACATGATACTAGTTGATGAGTTCATGCAGATTGATCCGGTCTTCCAGGAATCTTTTTTTGTCATTGTGCAGTTGGGGTCCATTCTTGCGGTGCTGGTGTATTTCCACCGGAAGCTTCTGCCGGTGGCTGCGTTACGTGATCGCGAACTGCGGCGCCAGACCTTTTTTCTCTGGCTGAAGACGGCGGTTGGGGTTTTGCCGGCGATAGTTGTCGGTGGGCTCTGCGGCAGCTGGATCAAGAGTCAATTCTACGATTCAGCGCTTACCGTGGCCATTGCCTTGTTCTTGGGCGGCATTGCGCTGTTGCTGATTGAAAACCGGCGCCTGGAGGTGAAGGTCGAGAGTGTTGAGGCCTTGTCCTACGGCCGGGCCTTGGCGATTGGCTGCATTCAGTGCCTGGCGATGATTCCGGGCGTGTCGCGTTCAGCGGCGACCATACTCGGGTCCTTGCTGTTGGG
>JAAZKQ010000086.1 GCA_012799755.1 Lentisphaerota bacterium
AACGCCGCGCTGACAGGAATTGACGGCGCCGCGCCCGCCGAAGAAACAATCCTCGGCGCACTTATCGCCATTATCAAGCAATTCGGCACTCTTGATTTCGATGGCAATGGCGTGGTGAACTTGGATGACGCCACGTATCTCTACAACTATGCCGCCGGCGGTATGGACCCCTATGCCACTGCTGAGGATATCATGGCCTTTACAACTGCTGCGGCGACTGTCGAAGCTGCTCAAGTAGCCTTGGACTTCTTCCGGGAGAATCTTTCCGAGCTCTATTTTGATGGAACTGATGAGCAAGTGGGCGTTTTACTGGACAATGCGACCTACTTCTACAACTTTGCCAGTGGTAATTTTGATGAATACGCCACTGCGGCAGACATACAGGCGTTTACCACAGCGGCAGCAACGGATGAGTTAGCTGAGCAGGCATTGGCGACTATGCGCGAATTTCTGGAAAACGCACAGTAAATCACAACCATCATTATTATAGGTAACGAGAACTCGTATTCCCCGAAAGGAAAGGTCATTATGAACAGTATTACTCGCACAAAAGCTGTTAAGCAGCTGTTGGTGTGTTTTTGTTCTTTGTTTTTGGTGGGCACTCTTTCCGCTCAGGCAACAAAAGTGTTTGATGTTCGCTTCACCTACCCAAGGCCTTGCGTGCTCGGGACGGTTGACGCCAAGGGCATGCTGGAAATCTACGTGAACACCGGTGCGGATATCAGCATGCAGAATATCACCCTGCTTATTGATCTTCCGGCTGGAGTGAGCATCCCGGACACGAATGCAGATGTCACATTTAATCCAGATGCGGTGCAGGCGAGCTCGTTGGAGAAATCAAACGCGAGAATTACACCTGACGGGAAGTTGCGCATCTACATTCCTGGGCAAGCGGCAGCTCCTGCGGTATTGAAGAACAGTGCAGACCAGTTGCTTGTCACGGTGTATTTTACCATGGGCGATGCTTTGGCTGGCACGACGGTGAATATGCCTTTTACGGTTCAAGCTTTGGTTGGTAACGACGGCGCTAACACAATTGTCAAAGATAATTATTTGGACGAAGCGCCTGCCAACGTCACCATCCCCGTCTTCACGAAGCGTGAGGTTGCCGATGGCAGGCTATTTATCCAGAAGGGCGCGGAGACCAGCAAGGTTTACACGCTGGAATCCACGGGCGGCGACGCCGGCAAGCCGGTGACCTATGAGCTTGTCGGTGCCAATGGCGGCGCCGCCAAGGGCACCGTGACGATTGCCGGCAACAAGGCGACCTACACCGTTACGGACGCCGATACTGAGTTTTACGACGCCGACGCCGATACTTTCCAGTTTACAGCTGCAGACGCCACCACCGGCACCAGCGCGCCGGCGACGGTGACAGTCAGCTATCGCGCCAACCCGCCGGCGGTGATTGCGGCGCTGGATGGCCAGCCTGAGCTTGGCGGCACGATTACTATCCCTGAAGTGGATGATGCCGGCAATGCCAGCGCCTTTACCCTGGGTATCAATGCCACCGATGATCCGATCGTCGCCCCCAATGGTGTGGCTAAAATTGAATGGATAGTTGCTCTTGGCGACGAAACCAATGCTTGGACGGTTGATGTCCCGATCAGCGAGTACAATCCCGCTCTTGAGTCTCAGGACTGCCAAGTCACTATCACCCTCCCGGGTTATGACACCATCACCGGTTCTCCCCGGCCGCAGAGCAAGGATTTCACGGTGACGGTGACGGTGACCGATGTCCTTGGCGCGACCTCTAGTGCAAGCTGGACGGTTAAGGTCACTGACGTTGACCGCCCGCAGGGCGCCCCGCAGCGCATCAACGGTTTCAACCCCGCAGCGCCCAAGACCGCTGATGACATCACGGTCATCTACACTCCCAGTGGTCGTCCTGACGCCGATGGCGATGCCATCAGCTACCGTGTCACTTGGACCTGTGGTGATAAGAGACATGTTGGCGAGACGCTCCCCAATGCCATGACGCTTAAGGGCGAGACCTGGACTGCGGCGGTGGTGTCCGTTACGGCACCCTATGGCGCCGACGTGGTGTCCGAAGCCGCGAGCGATATGGTTATTATCGGCAATACCGCGCCGGTGGTTGCCGATGGCAGCATGTTTATCCGCAAGGGCGCAGAGACAGAGAAGACTTTCACCCTGAGCGCAACAGACGTTGATCCCGCTGATGTTTTCGCCTTTGCTGTGGTTAAGGCACCCGACAAGGGCAACGTGGTCATCGTCGGCAATGTGGCCACCTATACCGTCACCGATCCTAATGTGGAATTCTATGGCGACGCCGCCGACACCTTTACCTTTGTGGCCAACGACGGCACGGATGATAGTAACGTCGCGACGGTCACGGTCACCTATCGCGAGAATCCGCCGGCGGAAATTGCAGCGTTGCCCGAATATCCCGCGCTTGGCAGTGTAGTTGAGGTGCCGGAAGTTGACGCCGATGGCAATCCCAGCGTCTTTGCCTTGGGTATCAATGCCACGGACAGCGATGTTGCCAAGCCTTACGGCGTCAAGAAAATCACTTGGGAGGTTAACGGCCTTGGCTGGACCATTAGCGCCCCGAGCACCGATTACGCCAATATCCCCTCTCAGGACAGCATCGTGAACATCACTCTGCCGGGCTACGAGACCATCAACGGCGCTGGTCGCCCCGCTAGCCAGGACTTTACTGTGACCGTCACGGTGTGGGACGCCATGGATGTTGAGTCCAGCGAAACTTGGACCATTCGTGTTCTTGACGTTGATCGCCCTGCCAGTGCCCCGGATACCCTGGATATCCTTGTTGATGGCACGGCCATTGCCGATGGTGGCACCGCCAAGGTCGCACAGGTCATCACCTTGAATGCCGATGGTTCCGTTGATCCCGATGGCGATGTTGTGACGGGCTATGATTTCACATGGATCAATGACAAGAATGGCAGTACTGACATTGCGGAGCGCGCCAAAGGTGAGACTTGGACAGTCACCGCCAAGGCCAAGACCATAGTATACGGTAACGAAACGATTTCCACCGAAGGCAGCCAAAAGAGTGTGCTCTTTGTCAATACCCCGCCGGTGCTGGCTTTGGCCGATCCCTTGCCTTGGACCGGCGCCAACGCCCTGCTTGAGGACTGCGCTACGACCATGCGGCCGCTTGCTGACTTCGTGGCGGTTCATGATGACGACGCCGCTGACCTCGAAGCTGCTCGCAGCTACACCGTTACCTTTGCTCAGCTGGAGGATGGTTCGCTTACCTATGATCCAACCGAGAAGACTGTGGCTTTCACGCCGACCGAGAACTTCTTTGGCGATGTTACCTTCACGGTTATCGCCAACGACGGCACAGATGACTCAGCTGCGCTTGATGTCACCTTTACCGTCCTCCCGGTCAATGATCCGCCGGTCGTAGCTGTTGCTGACTTCTATGCCATCCCGGACGATTGTACTGGCCAGCCCGCAGACTTGATCTTTATCGCCTCAATGGGCGGCGGCAAATGGGAGGAAGACCAAGTGCTTGTTCTCCGTGGCGCCCTCGGTACCAAAATCACTGACGTTACGGATGAGGCGGGGATCCTTAATGGCTGGCCGACTATTGCTGTTGACGGCCATACGGTAATAGTAACTTATACGCTACTCGAAAGTGCCAAGGACAAGATGGGCGCGGAAGCGATCATTAGCTTTACCGTCCAGGATGATGGCGGCGTTGCCAACGGTGGTGTTGATACCAGCGCCGAGACTACTTTCAAGATCGTCTTGGGCGCTACGCCCTGGTATCCGCTCTACGAGTTGACGGATGCCAAGTTGGCCGAGAATCCCGCCTTCGCTGCCTACACCAGCTATGTGGTCAGGATCAAGGACGGCGGCACTGTTCTGGCACAGAACACCCTGAAAGATGGCGACAGAATTTTCTCTCCCGCAAAGTATTTCACCTCCGACGTGGCTTGCGACGGCCTGTTGCCCTCGGCAACGGCCGGCGAAAACAGGCAGTATACTGTGGAAATTCTGCCCAGGGACAAGAATGGCGTCGTCAACGACCCGGCCAAAGTCCTGCGAGACACGGTTCAGGTGCCTTACTACAGCGCCCCGACCGCAGCCTCTTTCACCGGTGTTAATGTTGCCGGCAACACCGTGACCTTTGACATCAATGCCCCATTGGCCTCGAACTACACGCTGAAGGTTTACACGAATCTCGTTGGCGGTCCTAGGACGTTGGTATTTGAGCGTAACGCAGTGAAATTCCAGCCCCGGATGGATGGCATGATCATTCCAGTGACTTTAGTAAAAGGCGAGTTCTTGACACCCGGTGATTATGTCGCTGTTTTGAGCAGTGCCAACCCCGTCGGGCCCAGTGTGGAGGTTCTTGCCGAGGCGACATTCACCATTGATGCCGCCGGTCAGTCCGAGTTGGAGTGGCCGTGGCCTATGGTCGGCTTCAGTCCCGAGCAGTCTTTGCAGGCTGTTGGCGCTACCGTGAATCCCCAGTTTGTCTGGCCGGACATCGGTGCTGCCGGCTATGAATTGTGGGTGACGGATGCATTGGGCCAGGCTGTGGTTGCCGGCGTCCCTGTTGAGGGTACAAGCTACAATGGCGCCAGGCTGAATGCTGGTGAAACCTACACTTGGTGGGTAGTGGCAGTTGGTGCTGACGGCCAGAAGCTGCGTAGTTCCGCTTTGAGTCTCGCCATCATGAGCAAGGCCGACACGCCTCTCGTAGTGACCGCTACGGCTGGCGCCGGGTCATTGACTTTGGCGATTAATCCTGCGCTGCTTCCCGACGCCAGGGCAACCTACTACTACGACTTGGAGTATGTGTCGGTTGCCACGGCCCGTTTTTATTACTTCAAGTACGCCCTTGACAACGCCCCCCCGTTTGTGTGGAATCCTGCCCCTGTCCCCGCCGGGCTGGCTCCGACCCATGTCATCAATCTGCCCGGCGTACCTGTCCAGGCTGGTGATTATGTCTTTATCCGGGTGATGGATGCGCAAGGTCAGGCACTGAGCGACTATATCCTGTATGAGGTGGTGGCTGCAGACTGAGGATGATAGAGCGGGAAAGCCGAGCTTTCCCGCTACACAGTGTGGCGATACAGAGACATAAATAGAGAGAAAGGCGTACCATGAAATTCATTACGAAGGCATTAGGGATGCTTGCCTGCCTGGGAGTGTTGAGCTTCGCAGTGGCGCAGGAAGCGGGTGGGGCCGAAGTTGAGACGGTCAGTGGCTGGCGAATTTCACTAGGAGCGAGTTATCGCGATTTTGACAAGCCAGATTTCAAGAAAATCAGTCTTCCGGCTGACCTGAGTTTTGTTCCCGTGGGCGGTGGCGCAACCCTGAGTTACGCTGAGTTGCAGCCGACGGTCGCGGCCGGCCCTGTGGGCCAACAGCGCTTCATTGCCAGCCGTACCTTGGTTGGCTATAGCTCGGCTGCCAGCTACACCGCTCTGGAGAGCTTTGCGCCGGTCATTGGCGCGGCGCTGGACATCTGGCAGGATGAGGCGATTACCCTGAGCCTCGCAGCCAACTTTCAGTTTTTCTGCATGAATTCGGCGGCCAACGAGGCTGTTCTTGCCCAAAGCAAAGTGATTCGGACTGTGAAATTTCCCGCAGGCTTGGTTGTAGTGCCAACTGAGGCTGATATCATCTCTGATGTCACTGACCCGTGGATTGATGGTGGGCTTGGCGGTGGCAAGAAGAAGTTTGCCATGGACCTCTACGTTTTCGACATCGGACTGAGCTTGAATTATGCCGCGACGGATAATTTGCAGGTCTTTGTGGCCGGCGGTCCGACTTTCTCAATTGCGGACATGGAGAGTTCCAATGGTCTTGGCAAGAGCAAAGACGAGGTAGAGTTTGAGTACGGCGTCTATCTGTCCTGCGGCGGCACCTTCTGGTTCAACGAGACATGGGGGCTGACCGCTGAAGTTCGTTACGACAACTGCTTCGGCACGGTCGGCACACGCTTTGTCGAGCAGGATTTGGACTCTACCAGCGCCATACTGAAGCTCGTGGTTAATTTCTAAGTCAGTACTCGCAGATTTGTGGTTTGAATACCATCGCCGTTCAAGCACAGTGTGCTTGAACGGCTTTTTGTTAAAGGGACAGACGGAAGTGATGCGCGGAGCGATTTTTCCCAAGTTGATGCTGCTGCTTTTGGCGCTGTTAATCGTCACTGCCGGAACAGCGTCATTGTCTGCGGCAGCCTTGTCTTTAGCAGGCCATGATAGCGCCGGCGCTGTCATGGCCAATGGTAGCGGCTATGGCCAAGGCGTGTACTTCCGGCCCTTGGTCTTTGATGATGGGCGCGTGGTCTTCATTGCGGCCATGCCGGACTATGCCAGCAGCGAGACCCTTTTTCGCGGGGCCTACGAGATTGTGCCGCTGGCGACCGACCCGAAAGCGAGCGTTCTTTTCCCAGGTCGCAATGAGTTTGCCATGAGCCTCGGCAGTGAATGGCCTTTGACCAACTGGGCCTTGGCAGCGGACCGTAATGGCCAAGTTTTCTATGCGCTGCGGCAGGAGCAGACCAGTGATTTGGCCGGGGCTACTTATCCTTTTTTACGCCGACTTTCCGGGGGCGTCATTGACGGCCCGGAACTTGTTGACATGCAACTGTCTGAGCATTCACGACTGTGTTGCAGCGCCAACGGCACCCGTCTCTTCGTCTATGAGCGGGGCAGGACGACTATTCGCAGATATGCTGTGACAAGTTCGTCGCTGACAGCGCAGGATGATCTCGTCCTGCCGACCGGTGGCGAAGGGCAGCCTGCCTACGACGGTCGCGGTATAGCGACGAATTACAACGGCCGCACTGTGTATTTTGCCGGCAGTACGGGGCGAGACGAGGAGGGGCTTGGGATTTTCAGTTATGAGGTAAATAACGCCAAGCTGAGCGAGATCGCTCTGAAAGTTTGTCAACTGGGCGTTGATGCCGAGCCGGCGGCATCGGCGACGAATGGCGTGGTCGCTTTCCGCTCGACGAATAAGTTGCTGGTTGACTTGCCTTCAACGGACACTGGATTCCGCATCTACGCAGCCAGTCCGGCTGATGGCGGCGGGTATAGTTATCAGCTGTGCAGCAAGGATCTGCACGATGCTAATGCGCCGCAGTTGAGCTATGATGGCCGCTACGTCGTCTTCTGCGCCCGGGCCACGCAGGATGGCATCCAACAAGTTTGGCGTTTTGATCGGGAAACAGGCGAACAGCGTCCGGTGAGTAAGACTGCGACGGCCTGGGCGAATCGGGACTGCCTGGCGCCGGCGCTTTCGCCCAATGGCCGCTATGCGGCCTTTGTCAGCGCGGCGACAAATCTGGGGGTTGCCGGCGTGAACCAGCCTCAGGTATGGTGGGCCGATGTGGGGCCGACGCTACAAAGCGGCAATCTCGTACTTACACCCGGCAAAAAGCCCTTGCCGTTGCAAGCCGATGCCGCGTCGGCGTCGGCCAGGCTGCACATATCCGTCGAGCCGGGAACGCCAGTGCCGGCGGGAGTATTCACCGACAGCAAGGGCGAGGTGATTGAAATTGGCGCAAGTTACAGTTTGGCAGAGCGTCCCTTACCTTGGAATTACAGCGCGGTTGAGGCCGATATTGCCAAGATTTACAGCATGCAAATCCAGCTTGTTGATGGCCAGTACAGCAGCGATTACCAGATATTTACCATTACCGTCAATGACAGTGTTTTTGAGCTGCTGTCGTTGACCGGCGCGGGCGCGTTTTGGCCAGGTGAGGCGGAGTATTATGGTCTGTCCATGTCTGCGGATAGCAATCGTGTCGCCTTTGTCAGTGACGCGGATTTGCTTGCCGAGTCTGCTCCCAGCATTGGCAGCCGCGTGTATTTGCGGGATGTATTGCGCGCCAAGACCTACTCGGTGTCGCTGGCGACAGGCAAGAATAGCAACAGCGCCTGTATTTCGGGTGATGGGCGGCATGTTTTCTTTGTCACGAGCGATGGCTTGCTTTATGATTATTGGGTCAACACCGGCCTCCGCGAAGTCATTGCCGAGGGTGTTGACAGCTACGCGCCGCTCGCTGTCAGCCATGCTGGCGATGTCCTGCTGTATGAAAAGGGTGGTGGACTGAGCTTAGCTCGCGAGGGCATGGAAACACGTTTGCCGTTGCCTGTCGGCGTGGTTGACATCATCAACCCGGGATTGAGCCGCGATGGTCAAACCGCCATCTTTCTAGCCAAGACTGCGGGGGCTCAGGCGTACTCGCTATACGCATATTACGCCTCAACGCCCGACAGTGCTGTTTTGCTGCTTGATGGTGTTTGTAGCGCGTCCTTGTCCATGAGTGGTGCGACTGCCTTGGTACAGCAGGAAGACGGGCAGGGCAGCACGCTTTGCAAGCGCATTGCTGTCGGTGGTGCTGAGCGCCAAGAGCAGGTGCTGCCCGTTGTTGGGGCCAGTCCGGTGCTCAGCGGCAACGCCCGCATTGCGGCCTATGTGCGTCTAGGCGGCAATGGCAAAAAACAAGCTTACAGTTACGATTTCAGCACCCTGCGGGAGCGCGTTGCCAGTAAAATGAATGGCGTGCTTGGCGACGCTGATTGCGATGCTGAGGTGCCGCTAGTCCTGTCAACGCGGGGCGACAACCTGGCCTTTGTCAGCGCCGCCGGTAATTTGGCGGTGGGCGACACAAATGGCGGCAATGATCTGTTCCGGGCGGAGCTGCCGATAGCTACTCAGCAGGCGCCGGTATTGACTGCGCTTGGCGCTCAGGCCACGCCGACAAACCGGGTTTTCAGCTTGGTGACGGACGAAGATGTGCCGTTGTTCCTGCCGATGGCCTACAGCGATGCCGATGGTGACGACGCCCTGCCGGAAATACTGAGCGCGCCACTCTATGGCAGCGTCGAATTCATCGGGCCCGATGCGCAGCGGTCGTGGTATGCCATTCAGTACCGTCCCGCCGAGAACTACTTTGGCGAGGAGAGCTTCGCCTTCCGGCTCTGGGATGGAGCAGATCGTTCCGAGAGCTACACGGTGAAGGTAACAGTCAACAGCGTAAATGACCCGCCGTACTGGCTGGGCGATATTCCTGCAGATTTGACCAGCTACACTGTCAGCGAAGGGCAGACTGTACATTCCCAACAGCTCAAAGCTTACGCCGATGACGTAGACTTGCGCAATCCAGCGCCCCATGTGGATGCGATCAGCTTCAGCCTGACGGCGGATACGCCGGAATGGGTGAAAATTGACAGTGCGACCGGTAAACTTACTTTCACGCCAGGCTATGACGTGGCGCGTCGTGATCAGAACGAGGGAAAAAGTGAGTTCAGCTTTGGCTGTCTAGTCAAGGACAAGGCGGGCGCGACTGCGTGTTTGGACGTTGGTGTGGTGGTGAAAAATGTCAACCGCGCACCGGTGATCAGCGGTTATCCCGCAGTCGTCTTTGAGGGCATCGAGGTGCCGCACACGGCTTTTGTGTATAATGACCCCGATGTGGAAGACCCACCAGAATCCTTGACATTGGTTTTCGCACCCGTTGGCGGAACCTGGCACAGCACGGCCACGGGCAGGACCTTTATCGCCGACGCGGCAGCGGTCAACAGTACAACCAGCACGATTAAGGCCAAAGACAGCGGCGGCATGAAGTCCGAGACGGAGACTATCAGCATCCGCCTTGTAGCTATGGCGCAGAGTCTACAAGCGCTGTGGCCACGCGCCGATGGCGCTCCGGGTAGCGCCTTGCGGGTTGGCTGGCAGCTCTTGACCATGCCCTATGACTTGGACGAGGCCGGTTTGGAGCAGCTTCTTGAGGCATTGGGGTCTGGCACCGCTATCTGGCGCTGGGATGGTGGCAGGGGTAGCTACGTCGTCGCCAGGAGTTTGGGTGCCGGCGAGGGTTTCTGGTGTTATTTGCCGATCATACCAGGCAATTTGGCATTGACCGTCAAGGGGCGCCGGGAATGGACGCCGCGCGAGTACCAGCCTGGCTGGCAGCTTGTCGGCCTGCGTAGTGACGAGACGACATTGGGGCTGTCTGCTGCCAATGCGGGGAGCTTTCTCTGGGGACTAGCGACAGGAAAGCACGCCTTGCCGCAGCCCTTGGCCGGCCCCTTTGCGATTGGCAGAGGATATTGGCTCTTCCAGAATGATGACTGAACAAGAGAACGCAGCAAGGCATAGTTGGGTTTAGCGAGGGGGCCGGGAGACTTGCGTGGAGGATACGATGAACTGAGATCACGCTAACACTGTGGACTAGGAGTTTGCTGCGCGGCTGGGAAACTGCTACTTGGTGTTCCCGCCAAGCAGAGGTCACGTTGCGGCAAAGCCCGCAGTACGGTTGGGAGAGGGCGCGCTTGGTGTTGCTTGCAGGGGGGGGATGAATATCAATGACTGATTGATTACCAGAAAAACCAAACTAAAGCGAGAGGGGAGGGGGGACTATCGCTTCTTTTCTCTTCCTCGCAAAAGCCAACTATGCCTTGTGAACAAGCTCAAGCCTATGATTCCCGTCGGGCCAAGGCCCTGCCCACCAAGATTTTACTTATGGCCTTGGCCTTGGCCTTATTGTCCTTGGTCGCTTTTGAGCTTTGCGGCGGCAGGCTCGAAGAGCTCTTCAGCGCCGATGCCTTTGGGGAACGCCTCGGCGCCGTACGTTCCTACGGTTGGTTGCTGGGCATAGCGCTGCTGGTCGTTGACTTATTCCTGCCCATACCGGCCACGGGCATCATGACCGCGCTGGGCATGGTCTACGGGTTTTGGTTGGGGTGGCTCGTCGCAGCCGCCGGCAGCGCCTTCGCCGGCATTGCCGGCTATGTGCTGGTACGCAGTGGCGGTGACGCCTTGGCACGACGCTTAGCCAAACCCGACGAATTGGAAGCTTTCCGCGCCCTCTTTGAACGCTGGGGCGCGCTGGCAGTCATCGGCAGCCGCGCATTGCCGATCCTGCCTGAGGTCATGACCGTCCTCGCCGGCCTCGCCCGTATGCGTTTTGGCCATTTCCTCGCTGCGCTCCTGGCCGGTACCGTGCCTGTCAGCGCTCTCTATGCGTGGTGGGGCGCCTCTTACGGTCGTGAAGCGCCGCTAAGCAGCTTCCTCATCGCTGTGCTCCTGCCCCTCGTTCTCTGGGCGATTTTCCTTGCCTGCTACCGCAGGAGGGTTTCGCAAGGAGGGAAAAAGGGTTAGCCCTCCTTCCCTCTTTGTAAAAACCAGCCATATTTTTCGGATGTCCGCGGCCTACTCCTCGCAGCAGAGGCAGTTTTGGGCGATGAGGCTCTGGCGGAGCTTCGCAAAGGGCACTTTGGTCATGGTGGGCAGGCGATTGTCAACGGCGATACATGCGGCCGTGCCGGCGGCCTGGCCCATGGCCATACAGGTCGTCATCATGCGGATCGTGTCCATGGCTGCGTCATCCACGCTGATACAGCGGCCACAGGCAAGAACATTGTCGAATTCGTCGGGTATGAGCGCGCCGTAGGGAATGGCGCTGAAGCCCGGCCAGCTGCCGCGTCGTTCGGGTGCGAGGCCTTTCTTCTGATCGCCGCTGTGGCTGCCGAAGCGGCGGGTGATGTAGATCAGCGGTTGCTCGGGCATGGCGCCCTCCCGCAGCATCTCCACGCTTATTTTGGCCACGCCGCGGATATGTCGCCCGGAACGCACGCTGACCTGCTGGGCCGAATGGGCAATGAAGCTGTTCTCATAGCCGGACATCTCCCGACGCACAAAATCAATGACCTCGAAATTACGCTTGCGCAGTTCGTGGTCCATGCGGGTCATATCGGCGGAATCGCAGCCATCGCCATTGGCGTAGGCGAAGGCCAACTGGACCATGCCGGGATCAAGCTGATAGGAAAGGCCCATGTGCCGCCAGACCATGGCGGGTGTCTTGTCCGCCGCAAACAACTCCTCATAACGCTGGTAATTCACCGCCGGGTCATGGGCGGTGACGCCACCAGCGATGAAGAAAATTGACTTATGCATGGTCTGATCCGCCGGCGCCTGCTCGGTATGGCCGCCGGCGCGATGCACCACATGGGCGTCACCCGTCGCGTCAATCACCACTTTCGCCGGTATCATCACCGGCCCTTCCAAGCAGTCCAGCACCACGCCCGTGATGCGCCGGCCATCCCGCACCACGCCGTAGAAATGACTGTAAAACAGCTTGTCCACCCCACTCTCGCTGAGGACATCGTGGTACACCACCCGCAAGTCCTCGGTCTTGGTGGTGACTTTCCCCAGTAGTGGCCGGCCGGCAATCGGCCGGAATTCCGGCATTTGGCAGGCGTCGTTAATCATGAGCGATGCCGCGCCGCGCGCATCCATGCGCCGGATGACTTCCTCCGCCAGCCCACTGACGAGCTGCCGTCCCCCGACGCCAAAGTTAAAGAAAAGGGTGCAGCAGGCCCAGGTGCCCACACCGCCGGCGTAGCCGTATTTTTCAACCAGCAGCGTCTTGCGTCCTAGTCGCGCCGCGCTGACTGCCGCGCCAATTCCCGCCGGGCCCGCGCCAACCACCACCACGTCATAACCAGCCCTCTCCGGTATCTCGCATTGATACAACATCGGCTTGCCTTTCTGTTCAGATTACACGTCATTGCCGCTAACGCCTCGTGCAGAACATCCTGCCAGTTCCGCACATGGCGCCCTCCCGACCAGAAAACAGCCAATAGTATACACTGCCAAAGGCAGCATGGGACAACGCCGTCATAGCAACAATCCCCAACAGACGTAAGCGATCACTGATTGATAATTGGCTGTTTTCTGTTGCCTTGCGATGGAAACCATCTTTCGTGTTGACTATGTCGCACCCTTGCAGGATGCAATGTCGGAGGGACGCTCCACCCAGGGCGACGCGCGCTTTCAGCGCGGCTTACCCTGGGCTGGTATGTTTTGCGCCTTCAGCGCTGAAAACCAAAGAGGCGACAGGAAAACG
>JAAZKQ010000087.1 GCA_012799755.1 Lentisphaerota bacterium
CATGTCACACTGCGGGCTACAAAGCCCGCAGCACGGCCGGAAAACAGGTGCTATCTTGGTGAAAGTGGACAAGACAGACGACCGTAGACAACATGTGCCATCGTCCATAGCGTCCATACTGTCCATATTGTCCATAGTAGCTTGCGGGAACAACAATTATCAACGAGTGACTGGTTACATAACGCCAATCTTGCTGCTTGCGCCGTCGTGGACATGTACCCAAGCCGGGGTACAGTAAACAACCGTTGGCGGTCGGCGCATTTTATAGGCGCGGTGTGCCCCATCGTCGTGTTATTTCGTGCTAACGAATTGTTCTCCAATAGGTTGCATTTGTTTGTTCTACAGGAAAGAGGCTGTATCATGTCTGTCAAGTATGTTCTGATCACCGGCGCGACTGCCGGTACGGGGCTGGCTATTGCCCGTCGCTTTCTCAAAGAGGGCTATGGGGTATGCCTCACCAGTCGGCGCGAAGAAGACGCGAAGAAGGCTGCCGCCACGCTGGCAGAGAGTTTCAAGCTGCCCGTGCGGGGCTTTAAACTTGATCCTGCCGAGGGAGAGACCGGCGTCAATGCCGTCTTCGAGGAAATTGACGATCTGCATGCGTTGGTCCTGAATTCCGCGAATCTCGGTATGACACCGTCCCTGGCTGATCCGCTCACGCTGGACATCAAGGAGTGGTCAGAGGTCATCAATACCAACGTGGTGTGGAACTTCATGCTGGCGCGCAGCGCGGCGCGGCTGATGCAGGATCATGGTGGCGCCATCGTCTTCATCGGTTCCAATACCTCCCGCCGCGCAGTTGTCGGTCGCAGTGCCTATATCGCTTCAAAGGGCGCCATTGCCGCCATGACCAAGGCGCTCGCCTTGGATTTTGCGCCATACGGAATCCGCGTCAACTGCCTCATGCCAGGCATGATTGCGACTATCCGTTGGGATGCCCGCAGCGCCGCCGATCAGGCGGCGTGCAATAAGCAAATACCGCTGGGAAAAGTCGCGACCTTTGAGGACATCGCCGAGGGCGCCTTCTTCCTTGCCCACTGCGCCACACAGTCCACCGGCAGCGAAATGATCATTGACGGCGGCGTTGACGCCAGGCTGTAATATCGCCGCTCGCGCGAAGGCGCATTTTTTATCCGCAGATTGCGCAGATTAACGCAGATTGTTTCTCACGCGAAGGAGCAAAGGTGTAGGGGCGGCTGTGTAGAGCCGCTTCTTTTTCCGCAGGTTCCGTGGCTTCACGCTTACGTTTTGTTCGTGATTTCGTGGTTACGAGTAAGACAGGGTATTGTAAATTTCTTGAAATATTGTTATCCTATTTTTGTTCGCTCCTCGCTATGTGGCGGAGGACTATGTCTCCAGACAATTTTCCGAGAAAGGACCTTAGCTATGAAATCCAAACGTCGCAACGTGTTCACTCTTATTGAGTTGTTGGTGGTCATCGCGATCATCGCCATCTTGGCGGCCATGCTGCTGCCGGCCTTGGCAAAGGCGCGTGAGAAGGCCCGGACAATCTCCTGCACCAGCAATCTGAAGCAACTGGGGCTCGGCGTGGCGATGTACGCCGATGACAATGCCGATGCATTGGTGTACTCGCACTACTTCATGCCCGGCGCCAACACAAGCAGTTTCAGCGACTCGACGTCGTGGCGGGCGATGCTCGCCGATGTGATCAGCGATCTCAAGATGTTCAATTGTCCCAGCACGACCATCAACTACGCCAGCTACGAAAAAGCCGGCAAGCGCGTCATCGGTGAAACCGGCGCCTGCAAGGCCGGCTACGGCATCAACACTGTCCACTATAGCGGCGGTGGGCCAACGCCCTTCGACAGCTGTCGTACTCGCGGGCAGATCGTTAACCCGTCAACCTGCATCCACATTAGCGACAATGGCGGTACCGGCGGCGCAACACAGGTCAGCATTGGCTCTAATGACGCGAACTTTAGCCGCGTGCAATTCGGCACCGGCAACTACGACCGCCATGGCAGTGGTGACAATTACCTCTTCGTTGATGGTCACGTGCAGCTCTACAAGGCGGCGAACATACCCTGTAAGACCAGCGAATGCTGGTGGTCTATCAGTGGCAAGCACTAAAACGGCATGAAATCGGGGCGGGCGCACAGGCCCGCTCCTGTTGGTTTTTCTTGGGGAGAGCGGGTTGCCTGATCGGGCGGATCAGTCCGAGAAAAGCCCAACCCCTCAAAGCTCGGGACTCAGCCCCGAGCTTTGCTTTCTTTGCGCCTTCGCATGAGACAAAAGAAACACACCGGCGGCAAGACAGGCTGGCAAAAATCCGCGTCAATCTGCGGATAAAAAAGCTTGGCTTATTCGATGAGAGCGATGCCGGTGATGGCGCAGAAATCACGGATGAGCGCCATGGCGTCGCCATAGGCGACGATGTAGTGCTGTCCGGCGACATGTTGCAGGAATTGATCGCTGGGGCAGGGCAGGACTACTTCAAGGCTGGGCAGCTGTGGCGCGGGTGGCGCCCAGCCGGCTTCCTCCCAGGCTTCGGGGCTTTGGGCTTCAGCCAGCGCGGCGTGGATGGCGAGCTTGCCGTCCTGAGTGAAGAGGCGGGCGATGGTGACCTGTCCGGTCTTGAGTTTCGAGACATTGAGCAGTCCTTCGCCGAAAGAGCCGAAGGCATTGGGCATGACTGTGATCGGCCCGTCAACAATGCTTCCCGGCACGTAATCCGGTACGCCCATGAGGGCCGACCGCTTGGTGAATTCGTAGAATTCGAGATAGGCGGGATTTTGGCCGGTGAGGGCCTTGATGATCAGCTGCGTCACGGCGCCGTAGGAGTCATTTTCCGGCACGGTGGGAATGGCCATGAGTTCATGCAGGAGCGTCATGGCGCCCGCCGGAGCAAATTTGAGCAGCTTCTTGACGCCGTCCACATCGCAGTAGCTGAAGGCGTCGTAGGCGCGGTCGTTGATCTTTTTCTGACAGGCCAGCGCAAATTTGACCGAATTCTCGACGGTGCCCGGCTGCGGCTCACGCAGGAATTGCCAGCTGCTGCGCACGCGCCGGCTTTGCGCGGCGATGTCGGCCTCGGCGATGCCGGCGATGATCTCTTGCAGTTCCAACAGATCGAAATGCTCGATTTCGACGCCGAGGACGCCTTTGAGGAGATTGCCGTCGTAGAGCGTGCCGTAGAGATTCATGTCGCGATAGCCGGCCATGCCGATCTTCGCCCTGCGCAAAGCCGCTGCGGCGCCGGCGGCGCGAAGGTACGTGGCGGCTTCGTCATAGCGCGGCGCGCTGTCCTTGAAATTGACCAGGTATTTGAGCTTGTAGCCCATGGCAGCCAGCGGCGCGCGCAGGGCGGTGCTGCCGGCCTGGTCGGCGGTGGTGACGAAGCGATCTTTTTCGCGCCAGCCGGAGAGGCCCCAGAGCAGCATGGGCTTGTGCTTGAAAGGCTCGATGGCACGCAGAACCGCCCAGCTGGGAATCCAGCCGGCGATGCACAGGACCAAGGCGTCGAAGGGTTCTTTGGCGAGGGCGGCGCCGGCCTGGTCGGCTTGCTGGCCGTCGGGATCGTCGCTGACGATGCCGCCGTCCACCAGCGTGATGCCGCGGCGACGCAGCTCATTGGCGGCGACTGCGCAACGCGTGGTAATGAATTCGCGGGGCGTGTTGACTTCGCCAAAGCCGATGAAGCCGGCGCGGATAGTACTGAGGTCCATCATCGTTTTTTCTCCTTCTCCGAAAGTTGGCAGCAAGAGTTGGTTGAGGGCCTGGTATTTACTGAAGAGTGCGACCTTGACAGTGGGCGGTGCCGATGTCGCCGCCAAGTTCCGTGTTGCTCATGCTGTTCATGTGAGGAAGAACGAATTGATTCTTTGCACGGCGGTGTCGGCGAGCAGATAGCCGCCGTCGGAACCGACAATGCCGTTGACGATGAGGCCGCCGTAACCGCCGTAGCGCTCGGCTTCGGGACTGGGCAGATAGCTGCCGCTGCCGCCGGAGAGCTGGACGACGAAGGTCTGTTTGGCGAGACTGCGGGCCTTGATGATCTGGCCGAAGACCAAGTAGAGCTCGAAGGGCACATTGACCATGGCGCAATCGCCAATGCGCAGGGTTTGCATGTCGTAGCTGAAACGCGGCGTGGCGTCCTGGGTTTCGTAGCGCTTGACGACGGCCTTGGCGTTCTGGATGAGCACAAAGTGATGCAACTTGCTGTCGTAGGGACCGGGGCGGCCCGGAATGGCCTCGTTGTCATGAGTCTCCTTGCAGAAAGCCAGGAATGCGGCGTGCTCCGGCATGATCGTCGTCAGCCGGGCGATTTCGGCCTTGGCCTTGACATAGTCGCAATAGCCGGCGCGGCGGATTGGCAGGTCCACCCGCGCGCAGCGGTGCTGAAATTGCGGGTCGGCCTGGATTGCCGAGGCGGGAGTCTGCTTGAACGCAGCCATGGTGGCCGTGAACAGCCGTTGCGCATGGACGGCGACACCGTCGGCGTGCCAGAAGTCCGGCTCATTGCGATAGCGGCGGACGAGATCACGTGGCGACTGACAGCCCGCCGCGCTGATCTGGCAGAGCGTGTGGAAGTCCTCGCCGAATTCACCCTTGAGCAATTCACGGGTGGCGCCCATGTAGTCGCTGGAGATCTCATAGGTGGCTTCCATGACCTGCGACGGGCAAGCGACGTTGACGATGGCGCCGGTGGGGCGCTGCTGCGCGTCGTAGGTGAACAGCAGTTCCACGCCCGAGTCTTCGCCCGCTTCCATGCCGACGAAATCGGCGCGGCTGGTGTCGCCGTACATTTCGGCGCAGCCATTGGCGTAGACGGCGCGGCGGCAATGGCCGATGCGAGCGTGGCCGAAGGCGTTGGCGATGGCGCCGGGCCGGCGCTTCGTCCAAGCCTGTTTGACGGCGTCAAGGATGCGTTTGAGCAGGAATTCGATGTAGTCGGCGGGTTTGAGGGCTTCGTCGTCCAATGGCAGCCAGTCACGGAAGAGTCCGGCAGGGCGCACATAGGGCGCGTTGTGGGTGTGAATGGCGTTGAGGAAAATTGTCTGCGGCGCTATGGCCGGTATGGCTTGGTGGATGACGTCCCGCGCCTGGTTTTGGAGTTCTTCGGGGATACCGACCACGTCAAGGGCGATCATCACCGCGAGTTCCTGCTCTTTCTGCATGACGAGGGCGACGGCCTTGAGACGCGAGTGGATGCCGCGCGCCACGCGCTGGTAGTACTGGCCGGCCAATTCGACTTTGCGGGCATCCGGCGTGATGTCGGCTTCGCCCCAGCCAATCATGAAGCTGCTCATAACTTCACCCATGTGCCTTGCTTAGCGGATTGATAGACTTTGTCCATGAGATACTGGATGTAGATGCCCCGTTCGAGGGTCGGCCCCGTGGCCTGGCCCTTATGGACATCGCAGAGGAAATGGTAGAGGCAGTGCATGTGTCCACGCATCCAGCCGATGGCCGCCTTGGGTGTTGGGAAGCCGGCGGGTTTGGGATAACGTTGGCCGCAGTCAATGGCAGTCCAGCCGCGGAGGCCACCGAGGGGGCTGCCGCTGGCGGCGCAGTCATAGTAGTACAGCTTGTCCCAGTTCATGGGATCAAGGCGCAGGGCGCCCTTGCTGCCGTAGATTTCGAAGCTCACTTCGTCTTCCGTGCCGGTGGCGATTTTTGACGCCGTGATGGCGCCGACGGCGCCATTGGGCAGTTTGGCGGTGACGACCATGTTGTCCTCGGCGGTGACCGGCACGAGTTTCGCCGGGTCGTCCAGGGATGGGCGCTGCCGGTAGGCGATGTGCGTCGCCGCTTGCAGGGCCGCGAAGTCGCCGACGAGGTAGCTGATGAGGTCGAGAATATGGCTGCCCAAGTCGGCAACGGTGCCTGCCTCAAGCTTCCATTTCAAGGGCGCCTTGGGGTCAGCGCTGCCGCTGTGCAGATAGCGCCCGTTGAACTCCAGGATTTCGCCAATACGTCCTTCGTCAATGATCTGCTTGGCGCGCATGGTGGACGGGAAGAAGCGGTTCTGCAGGGTCATCTGCGTCACGCCGCGATAGCCGGCGAGGGCCGCCTGCACCTGCTGCGCCTCGGCGTAGCTGGCCACCAGCGGCTTGTCGCAGTAGATGTGCTTGTTCTGGGCGATGGCCGCCAGCAACGCCTCGCAGTGGCAGGCGTTGGGCGAGCAGATATTGACGATGTCAATGTCGGGATTGTCGGTGATGTCGCGAATGTCAGTGCAGGCGTGGGGGGCGCCGACGAGGGCGGCGCCGCGGCGAGCGCTTTCGATGCGCGACGTGCAGATGTGGGTGATGCGCGTCGCGAAGTCCTGTTGCTCATAGAAAAGCGGGATATTGGTGTAGCCGTAGGCATGGACTTTGCCGATGAAGCCGAAGCCAATGATACCGACGTTGTAGGTCTTCATCCCAGGAGCTCCTTTTCGGTTTCGGCGATGGCTTCCTCAATGAGGTCCATGCCGCGCTGGGCGACGTCATTGGGCATGACAATGGGCGGGCTCATGCGCAGGATGTGGCCGGCGGGAACCCAGGCCAGGCCCTTGCGGAAGGCCTTCTGATAGACCATCTTGCCGGCTGCGTCAAAGGGCTCTTTGCTTGCCTGATCCTTGACCAGCTCAATACCCATGAGGCAGCCTTTGACGCGACAGTCGCCGACGATCTTGTATTGCTGCGTCCAGTTGGCCATGCGTTTGCGGAAGAGCTCTTCAAGTTCCTGCGTGTGTTCGAGCAGGCCTTCTTCCTCAATGACTTCGAAGCAGGCGAGGGCGGCGGCGCAGGCCATGGGGTTGCCGCCGTAGCTGGTGGAGGCGCTGATTTTGTCCACTGCATCCGCATAGGGCTCGCGCACGGCCATGGCGGTGACGGGGAAGCCATTGCCGAAACCCTTGCCCAAGGTGGTGACGTCCGGCAGCACATGCCAATGCTCGCAGCAAAGGAACTTGCCGGTACGGCCCATGCCGGTCAGCACTTCGTCGGCAAAGAACAGGATGCCGCGCTCTTCAAGGAATTTCTTGAGTTTGGGGAAGAAATCGTCGGGCGGCATGATGCTGCCGGCCCAGCCTTGGATGGGCTCGGCGACGAAGGCGGCGATTTGGTTGGTGGTGGATTCGCGAATGAACTGGTCATAGAAATCCAGGTATGCCTCAGTGTCAAGGGAGCCGTCAGGGCGGTTCCACAGGGGGCGGTAGGTGTCGGGCCGCGGTACCAGGTAGAAGCCGGGCGAGCGGGTCGGGCCGCTGAATTTGGTCATGCGCGCCAGGCCGATGGCGTGACCGCTCTTGCCATGGAAGTCCATGTAGCAGCTGATGAATTCGTGCTTGCCGGTGGCGGCCCGGCAGGTGCGCAGGCCGGCTTCGACGGCGGCGGTGCCGCAGTCGTAGAGCTGGAAGCAGCTGAGGTCGCCAGGCAGCGTCGCCGCCATCTTTTCCAACAGGCGCGTCTTGATCTCAGTGGTGAAATCGTGCGCGTTCATCAGCTGTTTGGCGTACTTGGCGACGGCTTCGGAGACCTTCGGGTGGCAATGGCCCAGCGTGGTCACGTAAATGCCGCTGGAGAAATCAATGTACTGATTGCCGTCAACGTCCTCAAGCATGCAGCCTTGGCCGCGCTCAAATGCCACCGGGAAAAGCCTGACTTGGCCCGACAGGCCGCGGTAGTGCTTGGTCGCCCGCGCATGCATGGCCTTGCTCTTGGGGCCGGGGATGCTTTCCGTGACCAGATGTGGAATGCGCGTGAGGTCTAGTTGATACGGCGCGGGATTGTACTTGCTCATGGACAATGGCTCCTTTCGGTTGAGGGAGAATGAGATAAAAAGAAGGGGGCTGCCGCGATGAAGCTAGTATAGGCGCTGACAGGGGCGGAACAAGAAAGCAAGAGCGGAAATGGGGGATAAGAAGCGTATTTAATGTGAAAAAATCACAGCAAGACGGTCGAATGGGGTAAGCGGTCACTCAGTGATACCGGTCGTGCCGGCGGTCTTTTTCTGCTGTTGTGCCTTTACAAGGCACTGCCTC
>JAAZKQ010000088.1 GCA_012799755.1 Lentisphaerota bacterium
CGCGAGGGGGAGGAAAGGGTCAATGACCCTTTCCTCCCCCTCGCAAAACCCACTTATGCTTTTCGGGCGGGCCTTGCAAGCGCGGTCACGCCCCTTATCTTTCATGGTTGTCGGCGACGTTCACCCGGGAAGCGCCGACGCAAAGCAACTCGCAGAGCGTAAACATTGAAGAGGAATGGTGTTATGACTGGCAAGAAGGTATTGGTTCTCGGCGGCACGGGTGCCATGGGCGTGTATCTGGTTCCACAGTTGGCCGCCATGGGCTATAGAGTCACCGTGGTGTCGCTGGACGATGTGGTCTCCGACAATCCCCGCATTCACTACATCAAGGCGAATGCCAAGGACGTCAATTACCAGCGGGAACTCCTGAAAGAACATTACGACGGCATTATTGATTTTCTGATCTACTCCACGGCAGAATTCCAGGAGCGTCATGAAGTTCTGCTCAGCAATACTGACCATTATTTCTTTCTGTCGTCCTATCGCATCTACGACGGCTATGACGTGCCGATCACGGAAAAGAGCCCGCGCTTACTGGATGCGTCGCGCAACGCGGAATACCTGGCCACTGACGACTACTCGCTGAGCAAAGCCCGCGGGGAAGATATTGTGGTGAACTCCGGTTACAAGAACTGGACGATTGTACGGCCGGCCATCACCTACAGTAAGCGCCGCTTCCAGCTCGTTACCCTCGAAGCGCCCATCGTCGTTGGTCGGACCATGCGTGGTCTGCCGGTGTTGATTCCGGAAGCAGCCTTGAAAGTCCAGGCGACCATGAGTTGGGCGGGCGACGTCGCCAATCTGTTTGCGCATCTGCTCTTCAATCCAGGCGCACTCTGTGAGCGCTTCACGCTGGCGACCGCCGAGCACCGCCCCTGGGGAGAAGTCGCCGAGTATTACAAGGAAATCATCGGCCTGAAATACATTCCTGTCAGCACGGAAGACTATCTGCAAATCCTCGGCGGCAGCAAAGGCGCCTACTATCAGCTCGCCTACGACCGCCTCTTTGAGCGTATCGTTGACAACTCGAAGGTTCTCCGTGTCACCGGCCTGAAGCAAGAAAACTTCACGTCCCTGCGTGAGGGCTTGGCAAGAGAGCTCCGCGCCCTGCCCAAAGATTACAACTGGGGCGATGGCGGCGCCACCAGCGCCAATATGGACAAGTACATCCAGCAGAAGGGCCTGTAAAGCCGCATCGCAGCAATAAGACAAGGGCCCATAGCGTTTGCTGTGGGCCCTTGTGTTTTGCTCGTCTTTCAGTTGCTCTCAGCGGATTTCGTTAGCGATGACCAGCCTGACGTTATCAATGCGTTTCTGGTTCATCGGATGGGTCGAGAGGAATTCGCTGAAGACATTGTCGCCCGGCGACATCTTCTGAAACATCTCGAAGACTTTGATCATGGCGTTGGGATCGTAGCCGGCCCGGGCCATGTAGAGCGTTCCCAGGCGATCAGCCTCATACTCCATGGTGCGGCTGTAGGGCAGCAACACACCATATTTGCTGCCCAAGCCGTAGCTGGCCATGATGAGCACCCCGGCCTTGCCGCCGCCGTCGCTTCTCGCCGCCAGCGTCTCGGCGATGACCGTCTCGCCCGCCGACTGCATAAGCATCTTGGTAACGTTTTCCGAGCCATGCCGTGCCACTGCATGGCCATACTCATGAGCGAGAACAGCAGCAAGTTGCTGGTCGTCAGTAATCGCCTTAAGCAGACCCGAAGTGACGAAGACGCTGCCATCAAGCAGGCAGGCCGCATTGACCTGCTCGTCTTTTTGCAGGTAGATATTCAGCGGCAAGGGCTCCGGCAATACCTTGTTGATGCGTTGTGCAATCTTCCGCACCCGCTTTTCCTGCTTGGCGTCGTTGTAAAAGGCGCCATGGGTTTTCATCTCGGCAATCACGGCGTCGCCGATACGCCTCTCATCTTCGCGGTCGAGGAGAATGATCCGTTTGCGGCCCTGCTCATGCTCCGGCACGGACACATAAAATGCCGATGGCGTGGCTTGTACCTTGAGCAGAAGGGCAAAGCCGTCTATGCCCAGTTGCTGCAACTCGTTACTTATCTGCAAGGCCACTCTGCCCGGCGTACCTGCCTGCTCAGCAAAACCGGCCATCAGGATATGACCAACTTCAGTTGTGCAGGACTGGCCCACCGCACAGATGGCAGCAATCACCGCAACGCGTGCAAAATGTCGCCAAATCACCATGTGGTTCTTCATCTCTCGACACTCCTTCGCCTGTAACTTCCAGTTGGTAAATTCCGACCGGATAAAAAATAGGCGATGCCACCCGACAGTCAATAGCCCCGGACAATTTTTTATCGAATAGGCCGCGCTTTTTGCGCTGTAAAATCAGACCGATCAAACAGCAGATCCGCCCGATCCGCCCGATCCGCCCGATCCGCCTGATCCGCCCGATCCGTCCGCTGATCAGACCGATCAGACCGATCAAACAGCAGGGGCCGCCTGATCAAACACCCGCTCCCTCCCCAAAAAGACGCGGGGCGGGAATGGGCCATAGACCAATTCCCGCCCCTGGCGGTTGACCACGCTCCTTCCTTTGGAGGTCGTAGTCACACTTCAGCCACGCTGTATTTAGCGGGCGAAGTAGTGCGTATGCAGCAGTTTGTGGGCCAGCTGGCTGCCGGGTTCACCCAAGTAGTCCTTGTAGAGCTTGGCGATGCTCGGATTCTGATGGGACTTGCGGATGGGCATTACCTTGTCCACCTGGTAAACTGCGTTTTTGCGTTTTTCCAAGATGCTGATATTGCTGCCGGTGTAGGGCTGGCCGCCGCCGTTGATACAGCCGCCGGGACAGGCCATAATTTCAATGGCGTGGTAGTCTGCCTCGCCCTTGCGGATTTTGGTCAGCAGCTTACGGGCATTGCCCAAGCCGGAACAAACGGCGACCCGCAGGTCCATGCCGCCGACTTTCACCGTGGCTTCCTTGATGCCTTCCAGGCCACGGATATCCACGAAGTCAATCTCCTTGATGTCCTTGCCGCTGAGGATGTCATTGGCAGTACGCAAGGCCGCTTCGAGAACACCGCCGGAAGCGCCGAAGATGACGGCAGCGCCGGTGGACTCGCCCAGCGGGTTGTCGTATTCTTCGTCCTTAAGGGCGTTGAACATCACACCGGCCTCTTTGATCATCGAGGCCAATTCACGGGTGGAGAGGACGTAGTCCACATCACGCACGCCGTTGTGCTCAAACTCGGGACGGGCCGCCTCGTACTTCTTCGCCAGACAAGGCATGATGGACACCACCACCATATCCTTGGGGGCAACACCGACCTTCTCGGCGTAGTAGGACTTGGCGATGGAACCAAACATCTGCTGGGGCGACTTGGCCGTCGAAGGCATGTGCAACAGATCGGGGAACTGATGCTCGAAGAAATTGACCCAGCCAGGGCAGCAGCTGGTCAGCAGCGGCAGATTCTTGCCGGTCTTGATACGGTTGATCAGCTCGGTGCCCTCTTCCATAATGGTCAGGTCCGCTGAGAAATCCGTGTCGAACACCTTGGCAAAGCCCAGGCGACGCAACGCAGCGACCATCTTGCCGGTAGTCACGCTGCCGGCGGGCAGGCCGAACTCTTCACCAAGAGCCACGCGCACGGACGGCGCAGTCTGCACGACAACGTGCTTGCTCGGGTCATTGATCTCACGCCAAACGTCATCCTTGTAGCTGATTTCCGTCAAGGCGCCGACGGGGCAGGAGACAACGCACTGACCACAGAAGGTACAGCTGGTCTCAATCAGCGGCTTAAGCTCTTCCGGGCCCACCGTGGCTTCAAAACCGCGGTTGATGCCGGAGAGCACGCCGACCGTCTGCACGACGTTACAGGCTGTTTCGCAGCGCCGGCACATCACGCACTTGTTCATGTCGCGGCGAATGGCGCCGCTGCTGACGTCAATGGGGAACTCCGTCTGCGCCCCGGGGTATTTGACTTCATGCATGTCGAATTCATGGGCCAGACGCTGCAGATCGCACTGCTGATTCATGGCGCAGACCAGGCAGTCCTTCGGGTGGTTGGACAGCAGCAAGCCCAGCACGGTGCGGCGGGCGCTGATCGCCCGTTGCGAGTTGGTCTTGACGACCATGCCTTCCGCTACCGGCGTGCAGCAGGACGGCGCCAAAGTCGGCCGATTGGCAAGCTCCACCACGCAAATACGACAGGAGCCGGCTTTGTGTTCAACGCCAAGGCAGTCCATCTTGCAATGGCACAGGGTGGGAATCTTGATCCCGAGGGCCTGAGCCGCTTCCAGAATGGTCGAGCCTTCCGGAACGGAAACGGGCATATCGTTAATCTTCAGGTTAACCATTGTCATTACGGCTCCTATCTTATTGCTTATCAATAGCTTTGAACTTGCACTTGTCGAAGCAAACGCCGCACTTGATGCATTTGTCCTGATCAATGACATGGCGTTTCTTAGTTGCGCCGGTGATGGCCGTTGCCGGGCAATTCCGGGCACAGATGCCGCAGCCCACGCACTTCTCGTTGATCGTGAAGCGCACCAGCCGTTCGCAGACGCCTGCTGGACAACGTTTTTCTTTTACGTGTGCCTCGTACTCATCGGCAAAACTGGACAAGGTGGACAACACCGGGTTAGGCGAGGTCTGGCCCAGGCCGCAGAGCGCAGTGTCCTTGATGACTTGCGCGAGATTGCGCAATTCGGCCAGCGTCTCGGGTGTGCCCTTGCCGTGGCAGATATCCGTCAGCATTTCATAGAGGCGGTGATTGCCAATGCGGCATGGAGTGCATTTGCCGCAGGATTCGTCACAGGTGAATTCGAGGAAGAAGCGAGCGATGTTGACCATGCAGTCGTCTTCGTCCATGACGATCATGCCGCCGGAGCCCATCATGGAGCCGATGGCCTTGAGGGTCTCGAAATCAATCGGCGTATCAAGGTCCTTCTTGGTGATGCAGCCGCCGGAGGGGCCGCCCGTCTGCACCGCCTTGAAGTTGCGGTCCTTGCTGATGCCGCCGCCCAAGCCGTAGATGATGTCTCGCAGGGTCGTGCCCATGGGCACTTCCACCAGCCCGACATGGTTCACTTTGCCGGCCAAGGCAAAGACCTTCGTGCCCGGGGAGCCCGCCGTGCCAACCGTCTTGAACCAAGCAGCACCCTTGCGGATGATTGCCGCCACGTTTGCATAGGTCTCGACGTTGTTGACGATGGTCGGATGTTTCCACAAGCCTTGGACGGCCGGGAACGGCGGCTTGACCGTCGGCTCGCCGCGCTTGCCTTCGACAGAATGAATCAAGGCGGTTTCCTCGCCACAAACGAAGGCACCAGCGCCGTACTTGAGCTCAATATCAAAATCAAAGCCGCTGTTGAAGATGTTCTTGCCGAGGAAGCCCATCGCCCGCGCCTGATCAATGGCAATGCGCAAACGGGTGATCGCCAAGGGATATTCAGCGCGGATATAGATGATGCCGGTGTCAGAACCGATGGCATAACCACCGATGGCCATGGCTTCCAGCACGGCATGGGGGTCGCCCTCCAGCACCGCGCGGTCCATGAAAGCGCCAGGGTCGCCCTCGTCAGCATTGCAGATCATGTACTTCTTGCCTTTGGGCTGGGCCGCGGCAAACTGCCACTTTCTGCCGGTCGGGAAGCCGGCGCCGCCACGGCCACGCAGATTGGCGTCCAACACCAACTGCGACACCTCAGCGGGCTTCATGCTGCTGAGCGCTTTGCCCAAGGCCAGGTAACCACCCCGCTGAATGTAGTCTTCAATCAATTCGGGATTGATGCGGCCGGTATTGCGCAGGGCAATGCGGGCCTGCAAGGCCTTGTGTGTATTCGCTTCGTCTTCGGGACAGTACCAGGTCCGCTCCACCTCGGTGGTCCCGGCCGGGGCGCCGGACAAACCGGCCTTGAGAATGGCCGGAATCTGCTCGGCGCTGACGTTGCCGTAGATGATGGACTTGCCGCTGTTGTCGCGCAGTTCAATGGTCGGCTCGCAATAGCACAAGCCCATGCAGCCGACGGGGACGGCTTCGTAACAATCCTCAAGTCCTTGGCCGGCGATGCTTTCGTTGATGGCATCAAACACTTTTGACCCGCCGGCAGCCAAGCCACAGGTGCCCAGAGACATCAGAATCTTCACTTTGTCAGATACATTCTGGTCAATGCGCGCCTTCAATGCCTCAAGTTCAGATAATGAAGTAATTGTCATGTTGGCGTGTTCCTTCAAGGTTAATCCTGGTAATCGGCAAGAATGGTGCTGACCATTTCCGGCGTGACTTTACCATAGACGTGATCATCAACCATAACGACTGGAGCGAGGCTGCAAGCGCCAACACAACGGAGAACCCCAAGGAAGAACTTCCTGTCAGGCGTGGTCTCGCCTTCGTTGATGTTCAACTTGCTCTTGAACTCCTCGACAATGCGATTCGCGCCCTTGACGAAACAGGCCGTGCCGCAGCAGATATTGATCTTGTGACGGCCAATCGGCTTGTCAGTGAAATAGGAGTAGAAGCTGATCACGCCGTAAATCTCTGAGCGCGTAATCTTCAGGCGCTCGGAGATCAGCTGCTGCACCTCGGCAGGCAGATAACCGAAGATCGTCTGAGCTCGGTGCAAGGTTTCAATCAGGCAGCCCCGATTGGCGTCAATGTCGTCCCCTAGCGGCAGGCTGTCAATAAAGGTTAACAGCTCTGTCGTCTTCTTGGGCTCAAGCTTCATCAGCTTCTCTTGAGCCTTTTTACCGCAGCTCTCGCAGCTCATGTTACCTCCATTTTTCTTGTGCATCAGCTCTTTCAATTCAGTACACGACGAAAAGGCCGCCGCGTACTTCGTAAAATCAGTAACATAATCCATCTTTCGCGTCATGAGGCGCAAAAGCGCCCTCCAGAACGAAAAATTCTTTGCAAACGGTGGTTTTGGCGCGATTCTTATTGTTTTCTCACACGAAGGTGCAAAGGCGCGAAGAGGAAGGATGTTTGTAAGCGCTCACTCATTGATACTCGCCGCCCCGGCAAGCTGCACCAAGAGCTTCTGGCGCCCTGCCGCAAAGCGGCGGAAGCGCTGAAAGCGCAAAACATACCAGTAACCACCCCGGTGGGGAATACACCGGGGACAATTTGCAGGAAACTCACGTAAGCGCCTGTGGACCAAGATGTCAGCAAATGGACTTCTTGGCGCCGTAGGCGCTTAACCATGCTTAACCCCAGCCTTCAGGCTGGGGTGGCGAGCTCCCCATGAGGCAGTGCCTTGTAAAGGCACAACAGCAGAAAATGACCACCGGCGCGACCGGTATCAATCGGTGACCGCTCACAAACTCATGGTTCGTCGCCACCCAGTCATATGGCTAACCACGCGGCGGGTTTCATAAGCGCCATGGATACTATGTGTTCCCCAGCCTGAGCGCAGTCTGTCCCTCGCGCGCGCGACCTTATTGGGATGGGGGCCCCCTAGGGTGGGTGGGCTGGAATTTAAAGGACTGCGGGAAAAATAGCCAAAAAATCACCCCTGACAAGCCAAAAAATCGCCAAGTAA
>JAAZKQ010000011.1 GCA_012799755.1 Lentisphaerota bacterium
AGTCAACTAGTGATTCAATCTCCCGCGCCATCGTGGTCACCGGCCCGACCGCCACCGGCAAGACCAAGCTCGCCGTCGCCATCGCCAAGGCCTTCAATGGCGAAATCATCAGCGCCGATTCACGCCAGGTTTACACCAGCATGGACATCGGCACCGGCAAGGACCTTGACGACTACGGCAGCGGCGCCGCCGCCGTCCGGCATCACCTCATTGATGTGGTCGCCCCGCAAGACGACTTCCACCTCTTCCGCTATCTGAAACTCGCTTGGGCCGCTCTTGACGATATCCTGAACCGCAACCGCTTGCCCATTATCTGCGGGGGCACTCCCCTCTACATCAACGCCATGCTCAACGGCTATGACATTGACGGCGGCGAACCTGACCACGCTCTACGCCAGGAACTGGCAGACAAGTCCCTCCCTGAACTCGTCAGCATTCTTGAACAAGGCGCCCCCACTGAACTGGTCGCGCGAACAGACCTCAGCCAGCCGCGCCGCGTCATCCGCGCCATCGAAATCGCCCGCCACGCCACCACCTTCGCGTCCTCACGACGTCTTCACCAGTCCCTGGTCATCGCCCCGTTTTTCCCCCGCCACGTCGTCCATGAACGCATCGCCACACGTCTTGATGAACGCCTCGCCAACGGCCTCATCGAAGAGGTCCAGCGCCTCCACGAACAGGGTCTGTCGTGGGAACGCCTGGACTGGTTCGGCCTGGAATACCGCTACGTCGCCCTCTACCTCCAGAATAAACTCAGTCTTGACGACATGCGCGAACAGCTCCTTAGTCGTATCCGCCAGTTCTGCAAACGCCAAGACATCTGGTTTCGCAAACTCGAACGTGAGGGCACGGTCATCCACTGGCTCGACAAGCAGCCCATAGATAAAGCCAAGGCACTGGTCCAGCTCTGGCTCAATCAACAGCCCCTCCCCGAGCCGAGTATCAAAATCTCGCAAACCCTCTACGGACCGAAAACGCAGTAGTCTCCGGCATGCCTCCTGCTCGCCATTAAGGCGAACTGACGCCAGGCGCCTGTTTTTCGCCCATGCTGCCGAACCAAGCGCGTCTGTTTTCCGCTGTGCTGCGGCCTTTCAGCCCGCAGCACAGCCGGGAGAAGGGCGCTTGGCAAAGCGGCTGGAAGCCGCTTCTACTCTGCCGGAAAACGCACGTTTGGCGCCGTTTGCCAAGCTCCTGCCGCAAACGACAAAGCCGCACGCCGAGGGCGTGCCACATACCAGCCTGGGGTTGCGCCTGCGGCGCAACCCCAGGGAAGCCCCCCCGAAATTGCACCCTGTAGGGGTGCTACATAGTCAACACGAAGAATGCTTTCCATTGCCAGGCAACAGAAAACGGCCAATATCAATGCGTAACCGCTTACCCAGCAGCAGGTGAATAAGTATAGGCAGGTTTGAATAGGTTTCAATGAACTTATATATTCCCAACCGGTTTGTTTGTCGGTGGCAAGAATCCGTGTTATATCCTGTGAAACACAACTGGATTGTGCTATGTACTGGTACTACAAGTGGCCTCTTATCATCATCCTTCTCCTGCTCGGCGTGGGCATCTGTTCCTTCCTTTGGCGCTCATGTGTCGCACCCGCCATCGTTGACGATGACAGTGCGTCGGGCAAAAAAACCGAACAAGTAGCAGGCAGCAATGTTTCCACACCGGTCACTCCCCAAGCCGGCAATAACACTGCCACGACGATGCCCGCCCAGCCTGACAGCCCCACGCCCGCCACAGTTGTCACGCCGAGTTCCCCCGTCGCCGTCGGCATCACGCAGCTGCTGAACGCCGCCAACGGCCAGATGCTTGCCGACAAGCCCCTCGCCGCCCGCGAATTGGCCCGCCGTGCGCTCACCAGCCCTGGCGTCGTCGAATTCGACCAGACTTGGTGGCGCGCCGCAACCATCATCAACCAAGCCAACACCATCTTCATGAACTCCGCCGCACCCTGCCCGGAAAAACAACCCTACGTCATCCGCAGTGGCGACAGTCTCAGCCGTATTGCCGGCCAATTCCACAGCTCTGTCGGCGCCATCCAGCGTCTCAATGAACTCTCGCGCACCAATCCCATCATCCACCCCGGCAATGCCTTGCAACTGCTTACCGGCAACTGGTCCATCCGCGTCTCCAAAAGCCAGTTTGCGCTTCTGCTCTACCTCAATAATGACCTCTTCCGGATCTTCCGCGTCGGCATCGGCCGCCAGGATCGCACACCCGTCGGCACCTTCGCCATCACCTCGAAAATCGTCCACCCGGCATGGACGCCACCCGGCAAAAACATTCCCTACGGCGATCCCGAAAATATCCTCGGCACTCATTGGATGGGCCTGACTCCCACCGGCAGTACCAGCCAAGCCCTCCGCGGCTACGGCATCCACGGCACCTGGGAACCCGAAAGCATCGGCACCGCCGCCAGCGCCGGCTGCATCCGTATGCGCAATGAAGAAGTCGAAGAACTCTATGACTTCATTCCCATGCCCCTTGACAACGCTCCGCAGGTGCCCGTGACCATCTTCGAATGAGTCCCGCAGCCTCCACCCCGCCGCAGTATCAGCCTCTTAAGGATAGAATCCCACGACAATGGCAGTACACCTGGAATTCGAATACCCCATCATTGAGCTCGAAGAAAAAATCGCCGCCCTCCATCGCTACAGCAAAACCCACGCTGTTGACCTCACCCAGGGCATGGAGTTGCTTGATCAACAACTCGTCGCAACTCGCGAAAAACTCTTCTCGGGGCTTACTGCCTGGGAAAAAGTCCAGCTCGCGCGCCATCCCCAACGACCCTATCCCCAGGACTATCTCCAAGCCATCTTCAGCGATTACCTTGAGCTCCACGGCGACCGCAGCTACGCTGATGACCACGCCATCGTCGGTGGCTTCGCCAAACTCGACGGGCGAAAAGTCATGGTCATCATCACCCAAAAAGGCCGCAATCTGAAGGAGAACCTTGACGTCAATTTCGGCAGCGCCCAACCCGAGGGCTACCGCAAGGCACTCCGCCTGATGAAACTGGCCGACAAGGTCGGCTGCCCCATCGTCTGCCTCATTGACACCCCCGGCGCTTATCCCGGCATCGCCGCCGAAGAGCGCCACATCGGCCAAGCCATCGCCATCAACCTCCGCGAAATGTTCCGGCTGCGAGTCCCCGTCCTCTGTGTCATCACTGGGGAAGGCGGCAGCGGCGGCGCCCTCGGTCTCTGCGTCGGCAATCGCGTCCTCATTATGCAGTGCGCCTATTACTCCGTTATCACTCCCGAAGGTTGCGCCGCCATCCTCTGGCGAACTGCCGATGCCGTGCCCAAAGCCGCCGACGCCCTCAAACTCACCAGCAGTGACCTGCTCAAACTCGGCATTGTGGACGAAATTATCCCTGAACCCGTCGGCGGCGCCCATCGCGACCCCAAGACCGCTGCTCAGCTCCTTCGCAAGGCACTCTGCGGCAATCTCGCCTTGCTCGCAAGCAAAAACGAGGACGAATTACGCAACGAACGATACGAACGCTTCCGTAAACTCGGCCAGTTCAGCGAAGACTGATTCATCGGCAACACCCACAGCGCGAGATAAGCGACCATGTCCATTGCCAGCGAACCCACCATCACTATCGGCCCGGCCAAAGCCCAAGACCCCGAGGCCATCGCCGCTCTGCTTGTTCCCTACGTCAAGCTCAAAATCGTCCTTCCTCGCTCAGCGGCAGACATCCGCAACTGTCTGCCCAACTTCCTCGTTGCCAGAGTCAATGGTCACGACGTCATCGGCTCCGTCGCGCTGCGGGATTTCAGCGACGGTCTCCAGGAAATCCGCTCCCTCGTCGTCCATGAAGACTACGCCGGTAAAGGCCTCGGCACCAAGCTGGTGGAAGCCGCCATCGCCATGGCTCGCCAAAGAGAAGCCAAAAAGGTCTTCACTCTCACCGTGCGCCCGCGCCTTTTCCTCCGCCTCGGCTTCGTCATGGCGCCCATGTCGGATTTTCCCGAAAAAGTCTGGAGCGACTGCCGCGCCTGCCCAAAACGCGATTGCTGCGACGAAGTCGCCCTGGTCATGCCCCTGCAAAAGCCCTGACTCTGATCCGGTCAGCACAGCAACAAATGATTGGCGATACTGAACACGTCCCGCCGGGTTTGCTTCAAGACTGGGCCGACGACTCCCGCCCGTCACGACACACCCGGTTCCATTGCTTCGCAACCACGCCAAAGTAGCAGCCCATGGCAGAATCCACGCGCACATACCAACTCGTTGATGCCGGCGACGGTCGCAAACTCGAACGCTTCGCCGACGTCCTCATCAGTCGCCCCTGCGCCCAAGCCGTTTGGCGACCATCCTGCCCCAAAAGCGTCTGGGAGCAAGCCGACGCTTCCTTCACCCGCGAGCAGCAAGGCGGCTGGTCCTTCCGCCGGAAAATCCCCAGCGAATGGACCTGCGACGTCGGCGGCGTGCTCTTCACCATCCGCCCAACTGACTTCGGCCACCTGGGCGTCTTCCCCGAACACGCCTTCGCCTGGCAATGGCTGCAACAACGCGCCAAAGACGCCAAGCGGGCCCTCAACGTCCTCAATCTCTTTGCTTACTCCGGTGGCGCCACCCTCGCCCTCGCCAAGGTCGGCTGCGAAGTCTGCCATCTCGATGCGTCCAAAAAAATGGTCGAATGGGCGCGGCAAAACGCAAACCTCAATCAACTCGCCGGCGCGCCCATACGCTGGATCGTTGATGATGTCCAAAAATTCCTCCGTCGTGAAATCCGCCGCGGGCGCCGTTACGACGGCATCGTCCTTGACCCACCCAGCTTCGGCCGCGGCACCAACCAGGAGCTCTTCAAAATAGACAACGACCTCATTGAGCTCCTTGACCTCTGCTGGCAGGTTCTCAGCCCCAATCCCGCCTTCGTCTTCCTCAGCTGCCACACCCCCGGCTATACTCCCATCGTCCTCGAAAACATCCTGAGCCAATGCGCCAAGGACGGCCGGCTCAGCACCGGCGAAATGCGCATTGACGCCCAACCCGGTTCCCTACCCATTCCCTCCGGCAGCTACGCCGCCTGGCAGAACAACCCAACGCCGTAGAAACAGACCTGACCGATTACGAAATGTAAGCGGTCACCGATTGATAACAGACATTTTTATCCGCAGATTACGCAGATTTGCGCAGATTTTTTGAGAGTAGGCTGCTTGGCGTAGGAAGGCCGGTGTGTTTGCGTTTTCCTGTCGCCTCTTTGGTTTTC
>JAAZKQ010000089.1 GCA_012799755.1 Lentisphaerota bacterium
CAAAGCTGACTGGGGCCAAAGGGGCAATGGAACCCATGCAAGGTGTTCCCCGTCCTTACGCCCTGCGCCTCGCGGTGTTTTTTAGGTCGCCCTTACAGGGCTCTTTTGGGGTGGGGCCTTACCCAGGCGGCGCGCCCTGGGCTATCTTAGGCCGCGCCTTCGGCGCTGAAAACCAAAGGCAACAGAAAATGCCTGTTATCAATGGGTGACCGCTTACATCGGGTGGTAAGCGATCACTCGTTGATAACTATGTTCTCACGAGCTGCGGCGCCAAATACCCGTGACTGCCTGGGACCCGCAAAACGATGGACAATATGGACACGATGGACGACAACACCTGCTCGCCCGCCGTCCATATTGTCCATAATGTCCATAGCGGCCTGCGGGAACAACAATTATCAATGAGTGACCGCTTAGCTCTGTAAGGTCTTCTGCTGCAACAAACAGTTGTTTTATTTCTGAAAGGCGGTAAATTAGTACAGTAGCCTCGGGTATGTTTCAGGATAGCTGTAACATGCTGATAATCAGCGAAATACATGCATTTAATCATGCGGACGAAAACAAGGAGACGAGAGCATGGCGAGCCGCCGAAAGTTTGAAGTCCCGGAACTATTTCCTCAACCAAAAAGTTTGATAACTACCGGTGGTGATAGTGATCTCGCCTTAGATGTGCGTTTGGTGACGAGCGATGTCTCGCCCTTGCAGCGCAAGGCCGTACGGTCAATTTTGACGGCTGCCGGCGTCCGGGTCGTGGCCAACAAGAAAAAGTACGTGGTTGATGCGCGAGTAGAGGACGCCAGCGAGTTTACGATGGATGACGTTCCCGAAGCCTGTCGCAAGGACTACTATGAATTACGGATCACGGGCAGTGAAGTCTATATCCGGGCGCCGGAGCAGATTGGGACGGTATGGGCGACACATACTCTCGCCGGACTTTTCCGCCAGGTGATTCGCGGCCAAGTTCTGCCCAACTTACAGATTCGCGACTGGCCGGCTTTGCCGGTCCGCGGCATCTTTGTCGAGAACAAGTGGGGGCCGGACCGCATGTGCGTCCTCGATTGGTGCCGGGTGAATGACGAATTGGCGGCCGTCAAGCTGAACACCATCGGCATTGGTCTTTACGGTTGCTGGGGGAACTGCCGTTTTGAGGGCGGCGACCGCCCCACAGAGTTTTTGATGGTACCTGTGCCCGAACACGAAGAACTCAAGAGTCAGCACCTGTTGCGTTGGTATTCACCTGAAAGCGGCGAGTGGAAGCTCGATAGCTATTTGCCGGCCATGTACGAGGGCGATTTCCTCCAGGAAGTCGTGGCCTACGGTCGCGAACGCGGGGTGCGGGTGGTGCCCTTTGTCAACAGCTTCGGCCACAACACTTTGATTCCGCGCCTGCTGCCGGCGCTTTCCGCGAAAGACGCCAAGGGCAAGCCTACCGGCGTGGGCTATTGCATCAGCGCCAAGGAAACTCGCGAGTTCATCAAGGCTTTCTACGGCTCCATCATCGAACGCTACTTCCCGGCGGGTGCGGAGTATTTCCATGTCCAACTTGACGAAGTCTGGCCGGATTACCCGTGGCCGGAGGAGCCGAGCAAAGCCGGCGAGCCTTGGTGTCAATGCAAGACCTGCAAGAAAAACAGCAAGGAAAAGAATTTCCAGGACTACGTTCTCTGGCTCGTGGACATGCTGACCAAGAAAGGCGTGAAAAAAGTCGTCATGTGGAACGACCAGCTCACCCGCCATATGGACGCCTTTGACGCCAATTTCGTCAAGGCCCTGAAGAAGGCCGGTCTGCAAGACCGCTTGATTCTTCATTGGTGGTGGTACCGCAACAACGAGCTTAATGACAAGACACGCGTGGCCTTGGGCAAGAAACAAGGCGTGGATGGCTGGGTTGCGCCCATGACCTGCTATTTCAACTGGAGCACCTACGACTACCGCTTGCCCAATATTGACAAGATGATGCGCATGTGCGAAGACGAGGGCGGCGTCGGTGCTGTATCCTACGCCGTGCACGACCCATCGCACCTTGATCACGAGGCGCTGCTGGCCGCCTACGCATGGGAATCCTGCAAGGGCCAGACGATGGACAAAGTCCTTACGCGCTGGAAAAATGCCCATTTCGGCGTGGACGCCCGCAACTATACCCAGGCGACGGAGAAGATCCTCGCCGCCGTCAGCGAGCCGCTCTATAGCATCTGCTTGCAATACCAGTACAGCTATGTCGGCAAAGGCCCCAATGGCTGGCCGCGCTTCTTCCCGGAGGAGGCCCTCAAACGCCTGGAAGCACAGGCGACGGACAGCAAGCCCGTTGAGCGTCTGCAAGCCTGCGCTAAACTCGGACAGGAAGCGGATGCCATTCTGCTGAAGATGCTTGATAATGAGGGACTGAATGACTCCGAGAAGGACTGCCTGAGAAGCCTTCGCGGCGAGGCGTTGCGCATTGAGGCCATTGCCGGGCTCTTTGCTTGGCTGCTGGAGTTGCGGGCCGAACTGCAAAGCGGCAGCGTCAAGAAGAGTCAAGTCACCGCCTGTGCCAAGGCTCGCGACGAATATCTGCGTTTGCTGGAGCAGTTTGAGCTATGCAAACCCCAGTGGGTTACCCCGGCGTCATTGCAGGCGCTGAGCGTGTCGCTGGCTTTCATGGACCAGCTGCATAAGGAACTCAAGAGCTTCGCCGGCAAAAAGAAGGCTGCGGATATCCGCTGGCATGCGGAACTGCCCCCACCGCCTCCTCCTGTGGACAACACGGAAGCTGAAGACGATAATTATTGAGCAATTTGCATTGAAGGTTCCATGGCGTATGGTAAGTACCGGTGATGTCACTACGTCCTCTGAACAATTCTTCAATCGGGATCACCTATGATCTTAACTGTTACTTGAATAGCAGAGTGGACAGTTAAGTGACATCACCTCTTAAGTGACTTGATAACGAAGACGGGCAGCCCTGACACCTCGGCCGCCCGTCTTCTTTTTTGTAAGCGGTCACGCATTGATCATTGCCCGTTTTCTGTTGTCTTGCAATGGAAACCATCCTTCGTGTTTGCTATGTGGCACGCCTTCA
>JAAZKQ010000090.1 GCA_012799755.1 Lentisphaerota bacterium
GCGGCGCAACCCCGGGGAAGCCCCCACCCGAAACAGCACGCTGAAGGCGTGCCACATAGCAGACACGAAAGATGGTTTCCATTGCAAGGCAACAGAAAACAGCCAATTATCAATGGGTGACCGCTTACGTTGTTTTGCGTCCGGCGCCCGCCCCCAAGCCCTTGCGCCGCGCTCCTCACTAATCAGCGCCATCGGGGAATTTCGCCCGCGGCAGCGTGCGGCGCATGTCGTACATGGTTTCGGCGACGGCGCGATTGACATCCACGAATTCCTGATATGGCGTATCGGTGACGTCAACCAGTCCAAAGCCGTAATTTTCACCGTCCCAGCGCCCGACCAGCGTCTGGTCCTTGAAGACAAAATGATGCAGCCCCACAAGCTGCGGGTGGCGCAGCACGCTGGTGAAGAGCTCTCGCAATGCCGTCTCACGGTCGCCCGGCATGGCGCCGGCGCAGACCAGGGTGCCAAACAACCCGCGTTCCTCAGTACCGACCGAGTTTTCCGTGATCATCACCGGAATGTCCCGCGGCAAGCCCCGCGGGCGGAAGTGGTCAAAATGCAGAAGGTACATATTGTAGGATACCACATCGCAGTACTGCGCTGACAGCTCGTTGATGTACTCGCGAAAATAATCCGGGCTCATCAGCCGCGAGCCCAGATAGAGGTGATTCGGCGCCCCGCGCTTCACCGCCTCCCGCGACATGCGCAGAAAGCGCTCCGCGAAGGCCCGGCTGAATTGCGCCAAGTCCGTCTGCGCGGCCGCCGCCGTCGGCGCCGGCTGTTCGGCGGCCAGCCACTCATCCCAGCTGCCGAAGTTCGTCTCCCACGCCGCATTGCAGGCCGCCATATCGGCGTATTTGGCTTGCAACTGCCGCAACAGTTCGCGCTTGGCGGGTTGCTCCGCCTTGGCCGCCAACGCCTGCTCGCCGATGTGTGTCGCCGACCCGAATTTGAGCTCGTTGCCAACAAAAAAGCCGATGCAGTAGGGGTCTTCCCGCGTATAGGCGAACTTGTCGCCGAAAAGATCGGCCATTCCCGCCGCGAATTCATCCGCATAGACATCTATGATATTGCCCACCTTCGGGCATTTCGGCAGGGGCAGATTGAGCGCATAGGGCATTTTCTGCGCTTGGTACAAGGCCGGCTCACTCCAGTTGGCGATGGTGTTGAAGCCCCAGCTCTGCAAGCGGCGCAACTGGAACTCATTCCAAGCCGCCGCCGAACCGTGCTTGGCCAGTATGTTGTCTTTGTAGAAATTGAAGACATTGCCGCTCGCCGGGCGCGGACGCCGGAACAGCTTTGCCCGCTCGCCATCATTGAGCCAATACGCGCCCGCGCTCAAGCCGTTAACCCCGCGCGAGAAAAAGAGCCGGCCATCCGGATCAACCAAATACCACTTGCCGGCGTACTTTTCCGCCCGGAAGAAGCCCGTCGCCCGCAGTTGCGGCCCCGCCGTCCAACCGCCCCAGCGATTCCATGTCGGCACGCTCTCGCGCAAGGCCGCCGCCTCAGCTTGATGACGCTGCTGCAACTCGTCCTGCGTGCGCACTTTGGTCGGCCAATCGCTGTGTACATACTGGCCGAAGTCGTCAACCAGCGGAAAGAAGGCCTCGGCGCTCTGCACGGCCGGATTGACCACCCGCTCGCCATGCACCCGCAAATTGCGCAGGCGGACTTTGAAATACACCGGAAAGGGTATGATGAACTGGATGGACGCCACTGCGGCCGTATTGCCATTGCCGCCGCCGGGAAAACCGTCGGGCATGCGCCGACCCTTGAACAGCGGATCAAAGCCGGGATCGCCGGCATGTCGCAAGCGAAAGGTGAAAGCCTTGGTCGCCCCGGGCGGCACACAGGCGCTGCCGAGATTGCAGGCGCTGCTCTCCAGGCAAACCATGAAAGC
>JAAZKQ010000091.1 GCA_012799755.1 Lentisphaerota bacterium
CAGCCCAGGGCAAGCGCACTGAAGGTGCGCGCCGCCCTGGGTGGAGCGTCCTTCCGAAATTGCACCCTGTGAGGGTGCGACATAGCAAACACGAAAGATGGGGTGTTATCCAATGGGTGACCGGTTACCCACAAAGCCCGGATACTGCGCTCGCCGCTATTGCAAAACAGCGTTTTTACAATACAGTCTTATTTCTTCCGTATGTCCCAAATCACTGGTCTTGCAGGCTGTTATTGGAGAGCCCGATGACGGATTATCTCGCCTCCTTGTCCTCTTTCGTTGCCGACGAACGCGCCGCCGCCCTGCGGCAGCTGAGCGCCCAGACGAGCTTCCCGCCGGAACGCGACTGGGTGAACATGCACATTCACACTTTCTTTTCCTACAACGGCGAAGGCTGGTCGCCCTCCCGCATAGCCTACGAAATGAAGAAGCTGGGCCTCTACGCCGCGGCCGTCTGCGATTTCGATGTCCTCCAGGCATTGGATGAATTCCTCGCCGCGAGCGACCTCCTGCGCCTCCGCGGCGCTGTTGGTTTTGAGAGCCGCGTCTTCTTCCGCGAATACGCCACGCAGGAAATCAACTCACCCGGCGAGCCCGGCGTCTTTTATTTCATGGGCATGGGCTTTGTCCGTCAACCGGCAGCCGGCAGCAACGCCGCAGCGGTGTTCGCTGACATGCTCAAACAATCTCACGCGCGCAATCGCGCCGTCATCGCCCGCATCAACAACAAACTCGGCTCCTGGCAACTTGACTACGACCGCGATGTCCTGCCCCTGACGCCGGACAAAAATGCCACCGAACGTCACATCATCGCCGCCTTCAACCAAAAGGCCCAGAACCACTTCGGCAGCCCAGCCGCTGCCGCAGCTTTCTGGACCGGCCTCTTCAACGCCGACCGACAGGACCTCGAACAGAAAATCCAGGACCGCAATGCCTTCAATGAATACCTCCGCGGCAAGCTCATCAAGCGCGGCGGCATCGGCTACGAACAGCCGACGGACAAGACTTTCCCCTCCCTGGACAGCGTCATCGCCATGATCAAGGAATGTCGCGCCATCCCCATGAGCGCATGGCTTGACGGCAGCTGCGCCGGCGAAAGCAAACCCGAAGAACAACTCGAATGTCTCGCCGCCAAGGGCGTCGCCGCGGTCAATATCATCCCCGACCGCAATTGGAACTTCAAAGACCCGGCCGTCAAAGCAGAAAAAGTCGCCGCGTTGAAACGCTATGTCGAAGCCGCGCAGGCACTCCACATGCCCATTAACGTCGGCACCGAAGGCAACAAGCCCGGCCAGCGTCTGGTTGACGACTTCGCCGGCGAGGCGCTCAAGCCCTTCCATCAAGCCTTTTTAGAGGGCGCACAAATCATCATCGGCCATACCCGCTTGTTGCGCTACGCCGATTTCTCCTACATTGATGCCGACACCCAGGGCCTCTTCGCCTGCCAGGCCAGCCGGAACCGCTGCTTCGCCGCCGTCGGCGCCATGCCCGCGCCCGATGCCGCCACCCGCGACAAGTTATCCGCCATGGCTGCCGACAAGGCTTTCGCCTACCTGCAAGATTGCGCCAAAGCCGGCCAATGGCGCTAAATATGCGCTTATGTATTCAGCCGTTTCAGATTGCCATTCATTCTTCCCGCCGATAGTTCCTTCACCCCCATTCATCAGAGCCAAGGAGTAAGCATGCTTCCCGAACTGACCCGCGAACAGATCGAAAAACGCTATGACGACGCCCGCAGCCAGTATCGCGCCATCGGCGTGGACACGGACAAGGCCCTTGACACCCTCAGCAACGTCCCCATTTCCCTGCATTGCTGGCAGGGCGACGACGTCCGCGGCTTCGAAGTCCACGACAGCGACGTCAGCGGCGGCGGCATCATGGCCACCGGCAATTACCCCGGCCCGGCCACGAACGCCACCATGCTCCGTCAAGATGCCGAAATGGCCATGAGCCTCATCCCCGGTAAAAACCGTTTCAATCTCCACGCCATCTACGCTGAAACCGACGGCAAGGTCGTTGATCGCGACCAGATCGGCCCCGAGCACTTCGCCCGCTGGATGGACTGGTCCAAAAAGCGCAACATCCCGCTGGATTTCAACCCGACTTTCTTCGCCCACCCCAAGGCCAATGACGGCTACACGCTGTCCCATGCCGACGAGGGCATCCGTCGTTTCTGGATCAACCATGACAAGGCCTGCCGCCGCATTGCCGAGGCCATGGGCCGCAATCAGGGCTCGCCCTGTGTGGTCAACCATTGGGCGCCCGACGGGCACAAGGATCAGCCCATTGACCGCAAAGGCCCCCGCGAACGCCTTATGCAGTCTTTGGACGAGATTTTCGCCGAGCCCATTGACCCCGCTTTCTGCAAGGACGCCGTTGAGTGCAAGCTGTTCGGTATCGGCAGCGAGGACTATGTCGTCGGCTCACACGAATTCTATCTGGGCTATGCCCTTACCCGCAAGGTCATGCTCTGCCTCGATATGGGCCACTTCCATCCCACCGAGACCATCCATGACAAAATCTCGTCCATCTTCTGCTTCAAGGATGAGATGCTGCTCCACGTCAGCCGCGCCATCCGCTGGGACAGCGACCACGTTGTCATCCTCAATGACGACATCCGCAACCTCTTCCAGCAAATCGTCCGCGGCGACTACTTGAGCAAGACGATCATCGCTCTGGATTTCTTTGACGCCAGCATCAACCGCATCGGCGCCTGGGTAGTCGGCACCCGCGCCGCCAAGAAGGGCCTGCTTTGCGCTCTGCTGGAACCCACCGCCATGCTCAATGACTTCGAGAACAACGGCGACGGCGCCATGAAGCTGGCCATGCTCGAAGAACTCAAGACCTACCCCGTCGGCGCCGTCTGGGATATGTTCTGCCTCAAGTACGACATGCCCGCCGGCAGCAGCTGGATCAACAAGATGACCAGCTACGACCGCGACGTCATCCGCAAACGCTGAGCCGCCTCACTCTAAATGTCATATCAGCCCCGTCGCCTCACAGATGATAGGTACAGCGTGACGCGACGGGGGCTTTTTTGTCATCCTTGATTACCCGCGAGCTGAATCACCATCATGTCCACACCCTACATCATCACCATCATGTCCCATGATCGCGTCGGTATCGTCGCCGATGTCACGCACGCCATCCGCTCCCTGCAAGGCAATCTTGAGGACATGAGTCAAACCGTGATTCGCGGCTACTTCACCATGATCCTCCTCGCGCAATTCCCCGACGGCATGAGCGAAGCAACCCTCCGCAACGCCTTCCGGGACGTCGCTTCCCTCGGCGATTGTGAAATCGGCATCAAGCCCTTCATCCCCGACGCGGACAAACACACCGACAACAGCAGCGACAACCTCTACGTCCTCACAGCCGCCGGCCCGGACGGCATCGGCCTGGTTGATACCCTCGCTGAGTACCTTCGGCAGAAAAATATCAACATCGTTGACCTCAGCACCAAGTCCATCAACGGTCAATACACCATGATGTTCGTTGTCAGCCTGCCGGAAAACACCGACGTCGGCAAACTCAAGCGCAGCCTGCAAATCGCTGTCGA
>JAAZKQ010000092.1 GCA_012799755.1 Lentisphaerota bacterium
CGCCGTAGAGCGGCACGCGGCGATAGTCGCCAATGATGCGGCCGCGGCCATAGGCATCGGGCAGACCGGTGATGACGCCGCTGCGTCGCGCCGCGCGCATTTCGGGCGTGTAGACGCGGAAAACGCCGTCGTTATGGGTTGTGCGGTACTGAAAATGCTCCAAAACCTTTGGTGACAGCTCAAAGCCGTAGCCCTTGCAGGCCTGTTCAGCCATGCGGATGCCGCCAAAGGGGTTGACGCCGCGCTTCAGGAGCCGATTGGTCTGCAAACCGAGAATCAGCTCCAGCTCCTTGTCCAAGTAACCTGGCGAATAATTAAGCAGTGACGACACAGTTGTGGTATCAATGTCAATCACGCCGCCGAGCTCTTGCTCCAGTCGTTTGAGCCGTTCGTACTTGGCGTTCAGCGCACTTGTGCGCGCCGTCGGCCCGGCTAGAAAGGCGCTGTCGCCTTCGTAGGGGTGGACATTGCGCTGGATGAAATCGCGGACGTCAATGCGCAGCTGCCAGTTGCCTGGGATGAACTCTGCCTTGCTCATGGTCAGGGCCTCCTTCGCTGTCGCCGCTGGTCTGCGCCAGCGGCTTTGCCTCGCTGCCCCGGCATAAAAAAACGCCTGGGCGAAATGTTGCTTTCAGCCCAGGCGGTCGGCATTGCTCAGGTCGTCTTTCCCCTGTGGTTCATCCACGTTTCCGCCAGTTAAGACAACGCCATAAGATAATGCCGGGATACTATAGAGCAAACGTGCGCGGGGGAGAGCTTTGCTGGAAGACAGGTAACCAAATTGCTTGGCAACGGTTGCGGCGTGACAGCCCAGAGTCTACATTACAGCTTGACGATTTTTCCGCATCGGGGCGATTAGCTCAGTTGGTTAGAGCGTCACGTTTACACCGTGAATGTCGGGGGTTCGAGTCCCTCATCGCCCACCATTTCACTCCTTCCCTTCCCCCCCTCTCTTTCGCCAAGCCGCGTTCAGTGCGGGTCGGTCACGCCGATCAGGCCGGGTATTTTTGATGCCGTTTCCGTTTTGGAGTCCGCATCCTCTATTGGCGGCAGCGCGGCGTTGATTTGCTTCAGGGCCTCGAAGACCTCCGCAAAGGTCTGTGGGCGTTCTTCGGGATTCTGCCGGATCATTCTCTCCATGAGTTCGGCCAAGGGCGGGAAAATTCCCTCTAGTTTGGCGGCACTACTCACGCGGAGTTTGGAGACGTGGCGTTTGGCCAGCGACTCCAGTTCGTCTGCGTCGTAGTAGGTCCGGCCGGTGAGAGCGTGAAACATGACCATGCCTAGGCTGTAAAGTTCACTGTATGCGTCTTCGCTATTGCCGAGGAGGCGCTCCGGCGGCAGATAATAGGGCGATCCCGAGATGAATTCGTCGGTTGGGTTGAGGGCTTGCTCGCGAGTGATGCAGAGCCCGAAGTCGAGCAGCACGGCGTAGCCGTTGGGATTGATGATGATATTTTCGGGCTTGAGGTCGCGGAAGAGAAAGCCGCGCGTGTAAATGTGCTGTTCTGCCGCCAGGATGTGCAGCGCCATGGGCACGACCTCTTGTGCCGGCAGCTGGTTCAGGCGTTCGATCCGCTTGTCAAGGCGTTCGCCGGTGATGTAATCCATTACGGTGAAGTACTCGTCGTCGGCAAAGCCGCTGTCCAGGCAGCTGGCAATGAATTCGCTTTCCCGGAAATGCGCGCTGACCGCTGCCTCGTTCAGGAGAGCGTGGATGTTCGGCGGGTTGTCCCGCTCCCGCCGCGACAATACCTTTACTGCCAGCAATTGCTCGGGGAAGTTCAACGACACGGCCTTGTAGACGCTGCCCATGCCCCCGCCGCCGGCAGGCTCGTACAGGAAGTAGTCGGCGATCTTCTTGGGGGCAAAATACGGTGTGTCGCAATGCGGGCAGTTTTGCAGCTGCAAGAGCCGCATCTCGCTGATGGGTAGGGACTTCTTGCAGGACGTGCAGGGCAGCCGGCCCTTGTCCCAGCAGCGGCTGAGAAATTTGGCCGAGGGTATGTCGCTCTGCTCAGGTTTGCGTCTGCCGAATAATGCGCTTATGCCCATGTCGAGATTCCTCCCAAATGTGTTGCGAGAAACAGATATGTAGCGAACGGTATGTCAAACATATATGAGAACGAGGCAACCGCAAGCCCAATGCGCGGCGAGACGCCGTAATTCGGTAATCGGTCAGCCATTGATAACTATGTTCTTGCGAGCTGCGGCGCCAAATATCCGTACCAGCAAAACGATGGACATTATGGGGACGATGGACGACAGCACCTGCTCGCCCGCCGTCCATACTGTCCATAGCAGCTTGAGGGAACAGCAGTTATCGAAGAGTGACCGATTACGTAATTCGCCATCAGCCGCTTGGGCAGTCGTGCATCGTGCGGGAGGACGGAGGCCGACACGAAGATCGGGAGCAGAGCAGAAATAATCGGTAACTTTGTTTCCATTATCGAAAGATCGCCTTTTTTGAGCAGAAAAGGAGACAAAAAAGCGATATTTGGGCGCAAAAGAGCGAAATTGGCGTTTGCTTTATTGTTTTTCGGCTATAACATTCTTTCTTGCCGTATATGCCTTTTTCATCAGTGAGTGCTGTTTATTTTCAAGAGCCTAAGGTTAATCAGAGAGGAGTGTCGTCACGATGAAATGCCAACAGACTAGTTTTACGTTACGGAAGGCATGGCTTGTCATGCTGCTGGTTGTCGTTTCAGGTGGCCTTCACGCTGCCTGGCAAGTAGACGTCTATGTGAACGGCTCCACCGAAGGGCCGACCATGTCCTTCGGCGAGGGTGCAGCTTCGGTGGCACCTATGCCGCCTTTTAGCAGCATGTACGGCGTAGTGGATGTCTACTTGGCCAATCCTGGTGGGGTATACCCAGACGGTAGCTCGGCAGATATCCAAGAGTATTACAATCGCCTGAGCGTGGACATCAAGGCAGCTGCTGCGACGAATCGCTGGGTGTTGGTTGCCGGCAGCAACGCCCGCCTCACCTGGACCGTTGCGGAGGGCGAGATTCCCGGCAATTTCAAGATTGCCTGGACCGAAAAGGGGACGGACAAGGTCGAAGCGGTCGTCGCCGGTGCCACTTTCAGCGTCAAAACCGGCGTAACCTACACCTTGGGCGTGGGCGTGGGTGAAGCAGACATCACGAACGACCCCAACAACAAGACCCAGCACGTCGGCAAGGACGAAGGAGGGCAGCTGGAAACAGCAGTCATCAAACTCGACATGCCACCCATAGCCGCCTCCTATACTCTCAGTATCAATCTCAATGCGGGTATGGCCCTGCTGGCTTTCCCGGTCTATGATGCAGCTGGCGAACTCATCGGATACAGGCCCAACGTCGGTAATGATATCCAGCCAGCCGACATTGCCAACATCGCCGTCTGGATCATCGAAGTGGTTGCCCCCGGTTACGATGTGGCCTTGGCTTGGGACCAGACCAATCCCAACGTACTTATCGCCACCTTGACCAAAAATGGCAGACGTGCTGATGGTGACTGGCTGCTTTCCGCGCAGCCCAGCAAGACTGGCTTGGCACCGCTGGCCGCAAACGCCGCGCTGACAGGAATTGAC
>JAAZKQ010000093.1 GCA_012799755.1 Lentisphaerota bacterium
CAGGGCGACGCTCCGCCTTCGGCGACGCTTTGCCCTGGGCTATCATAGCTCGCGCTTTCAGCGCTCAAATGCCAGGGAAAAGATGTTTTGGCAACAAGGCGGTCAGAATGACCGCAGGAATAAAGTTATCAATGGGTGACCGCTTACGCAGCGCCATGGATCACAGTGATGGACAGGGGCGGACGCGCAGGCTCGTCTCCAGGTCAAATGCCGCCTTCGGGGCATTGCCGCGCCGTCCCTTTTCCTTGGAAAGAAACAGGGGGTGACCGCCTGTTTGGCAGCCGCCCCGGGGAATAATCAGGTCATTTGGCGTTTATTCGACGCGCTGGCGGCCACCCGCCAGCTGGGTGTTGGATTCGCGTTCAAGCCGGTCGTAGAATTCGCCCAGGGCGGTATTTTGCTTGTTGCGCAGGACATAGCTGCGGATGTTTTCCTGGAAGCTCTTGCTTTCCTCGTCTTCCGGCACCACGCGATCCTGGAGGTACACCAGGATATAACCGGCGAAGGTCTTCTGGGGCGGCAAGACGGTCTTGAGTTCGGCTTTGCTCAGGGCCGTCAGCAGAGCCATGGTATCGCGCACGGTGAAATCCTTCATATCGCGCATTTTCATGCGACTGAAAGGCGCCTCGGTGGGCGTGAAGCTCAGGTCGCCGGCGGCCTTGGCCAAGTCGGGGTCCTCTTTCAAGGCGCTGTTGATCCGAGCCGCCGCGGCCGTTGCCTCCGCCTTGGCCGCCTCCATGGCTACTTGACGGCGATAGACATTCTTGAGGTTGCTCATCAGCGCCGGATTCTCCAGTGGAGATTCCAGTTTCGGCGCGATGACTTCGCGCAGACAGGCCACGAAGGCGCCCTTGTTGCCGTTAACCGCGTTGGTAAAGGGCTCGTCCAAGTTCGCTGCAAAGACGTCGGCAATCAAGGCCCGCTCGCCATTGAGCAGTTCCTGGGGGACATAGCCGCCATTCATCACCCGGTCGGCGCTGACCACGCTCAGCTTGCTGTTGCCGTCCGTCATCTCGGCAAACATCTTCTCGGCGTCTACCTTGGCTTCTTTGTCCTGGGCGCGGCCCCATGCGTCAACCAGTGCTTCGGACAGCTCAATAGCGGCATCAAAGGCCATGTTCTTGCTTGCCTCCTGGGTGAGTTCCGCCTGGAGTTCTTCGCGGACCTCCTCAAGACTGCGCGCCGGTCGCTTTTCCAACAACTTCACCAAGTAGAACGCATTGTCGGTGACGATGACGCCGCTGATTTGCCCGACGTCCATGGCCGCAATTTTCCCCGCCAGGTCTTTGTTGAGCATGCTGATGTCCATCAAGGCAGTTTCGCCCTTGTTGGCCTTGCTGCTCTCGTCCTCCGAGTACTCTGCAACCAGGTCTTCGAAGCTGGTTCCTTCGGCGAGCTTCCGGCTCGCCTCGTCTATGTGGGCACGCTTGGCGGCCTTCGCCGCGTCATCCATGTCGGCGCTCGTTTTCACCACAATCTGTGCAAAGCGAACTTCGACCTTCTGGTACAGGTCCTTGCGCTTCTCATAGCCGGCCTCAAGGTCGCTGTCCGTCAAAATCACGTCCGAAACAAATTTTTCCGGCAGGAAAACGGCGGCGGTGAATGAGCGTTGTTCAGCTTTGAAGAAGGGGCGGACGATTTCGTTGAGCATATCGCGGTGCGCGCTGGCGAGGATGGCGCGTTCCTCATCGCTGAGGGACTTGTTTTTCTGCAATTCCAGCTCATAGGGTTCCGCGAGATCGGCGGCGCTGGCGACTCTGGTGGCCTTGTCTGCGTAGGGCGCGATCTTTTCCTTGTAGAAGGCTTCGGCTTTTTCAGTGACGATGATGTCAATGATCTTGTCGCGCAACTCGTCATTGAGTTCTTCGGGCATGGCACCGGGTTCAATGGCCGTCAATAGCGCGATGCGGTGGGCGCCACTGTCCCACAGGGCTTTGGTGACTTGCCCGACCTCATTGAGGCCGCGGATGGCGTTGGCCAGGTTGGCATGCTCCCCAGGAAGACCCGGGATGGTCGTGCCGGTGCTGAAGAAGTCGCACTCGGCGACCTCGCCGCCGGCGGCTGTGGCCAGCGCCTTGAATTGGGCGCTACGGGCGGCGGCGTCCGTCACTGCCGCCATCTTTTCACTTAGCTCGTCAACAATCGCCTTGGCCTTCTCAGCGGCTTTGCGGTTCTTCAGCTGCAAGGTGATTTGGCCCTTGGCCTGCTCGAAGCTTTTGTCCTTGTAGATACGGTCCTTCATGGCTTCGTACTGCTTGCGCATTTCGTCCTCTGTCGGTTCCAGCGCGGCCTTGAGTGCCTCATCCTCGGCAGCCTTGGCGATCAGCTGTGTTGACAGCACCGACGCCACCAGCGTCGCCCGGCGCGGTTCGACCGTCAATTCGCCGCGGCGCTGGGCGAAGAAGGCCTTGATTTCTTCCTCGCTGGGATTGGCGGCCTTCGCGTCATCGGCCTTGATTTCCGTAAAACTCACCGTGTAGTTTTCAATCCACTCGTGGATTTCGCGGTCTTCAATCGTGACGCCGTCAATGACTTCCTTTTCCAAGCGGTCAATGATGATGTTCTCCTTGACCATTTCGTCAAAATCGCCGGCGCTCAAGCCCGAACGAAACAGGAAGTTGTTCTTGAAATTCTGGAAGGCTTCCAGCGAGAAGCCCTTTTCATCGCGGAAGAAGGGCATTTCGTGGATGGCGGCGGCGATTTCTTCCTTGCTGACTTTGGCCAAGCCGCGTTTTTTCGCTTCGTGGAGCGCGCGCATGCGTCGCAGGGCTTCGGTAAAAAGCAACTCTTGCCCGCCTTCTTGAGACAGATAGCGACCGTAGCGGATCAGGTTGGCCAAGTCCGCCTGCTGCATCTTTTTCATCATCACGGATGTTTTCAGGGACTTGCCGTACATCTTGCCCAGGCTGCGGCGCGCCCCCGGGCGGCCGAAGACGTCGCCCGGAGTGACAAAAACCACAAACATCAGGCTGATGATGATGCCCAGCACAATGTAGGTCGTGCGACCATGCTTCTCGAAGTAGCGGTTGAAACGCGAAATAATCATTGCTTTGCTGTCCTCCTGCCGCGCAGGCAGGCCCTGCCCGACGCGATGTCCATTGCCAGGTGATTTTTTGTGTTGACCAACTATCCCAAAAAACAGCAGCGGCCCCGTGCTTGCCGTAGCCGGCGTTGCCGCCTGTCGCCTAAGCCAATGCCCTGAGGCCGCTGATAGCGTTCTGGATGCCATTGGGCGCATTAAAAACACTGCTGCCGGCCACCAGAACGTTTGCGCCTGCTAATATAACCTGCGGTGCAGTCTTGCCGGCGATACCGCCATCAACTTGCAGCAGCATGTCTTCCCGACCGCGTTCTTGCATCATCCGGCGGATGGCGGCAATCTTCGGTAGTTGCCCGGCCATGAAGGACTGGCCGCCGAAGCCCGGCTCGACGGTCATGACCAGCACCATTTCGACCATTTCCAGATATGGCGCCAGCGCGATGGCCGGCGTACCGGGCCGAAGCGTGATGCCCGCTGAACAGCCCAAGCGGTGTATTTCCGCGATAATTGCCGGCAGGTCCCCGCGGCTTTCGACGTGGAGCGTGATGTGATCAGCGCCCGCCGCAACGAAAGGCTCCAAGTAGCGCCCGGGCTCGCTCAGCATCAAATGGACATCAAAGGGCAGGTCAGTGACTGGCCGAATCGCCTGAACCACGCCGGGCCCCATGGACAAATTCGGCACAAAATGACCGTCCATGATGTCAATGTGCACCATGTCCGCGCCGCCGACCGTGGCCTGCCGCAGTTCGTCACCCAAGCGGCTGAAGTCCGCCGCCAGAATGGACGGGGCAATGTACAATGCCTTGCCGGGCAAGGATGTGAGCGGCTGCTTCGCTTGTGGCCTGTCTGTCATTGTCCACCTGTTCTGAATAAACAAAAAACGGACACAGGAACCTGTGCCCGTTTCATCAAGTCATTGACTCACACCGGTGCTTTGTGTCGCCAAGCGACGGGTTGGGTTCAGTTGGGAACTCATCTTGACCTGCCTTGAACCCGCTGGCACAAGCACTTAGGCTTTGACAACCTTGTTGGCGCGAATGCAGGCCGTGCAGACGGTCATGCGTTGTACACGACCATTGACAACGGCGCGAACGCCCTGGAGGTTCGGGCTGAAGGTACGCTTGACGTTCTTGACGACGTGCATACCGATACCGCCCTTTTTCTTGGCCAAACCACGACGCGTGATGCGGCCGCCAACCGTCTTGCTTTTGCCGCAAATATCACAGACTCTGCTCATTTCACACCTCAATCAAGCCCTTGGGGGCAACCATTGGCCTGGACCCAGCCAAGCCTTCCAGATAAAATGAAAAACACCCGTGACGTCCACGGGCAAACTATTTACTGGTGGGATGGCCGGGACTCGAACCCGGGACCCCCGCATTAAAAGTGCGATGCTGCTGCCGACTGAGCTACCATCCCAATAAACATGTCAAAACAAATAGCCTGCGCCATGAAAAAACGCGAATAAGAATATATACCACATGCTGAGATCGGCAAGCGAGTTTGGTAAAAAAAGCCTTTGCTGGGTAATCGGTCAGCGATTGATACTCGCTGTCTCTGCGGTCGTTTTGACTGCCCTACCACAGAAATGTCTTCTCCCAGGCATTTGAGCGCTGAAAGCGCGAACGATGATAGCCCAGGGCAAAGCGATGCCGAAGGCGGAGC
>JAAZKQ010000094.1 GCA_012799755.1 Lentisphaerota bacterium
CGACGAAATCAACGATCTCATCCACGATAAAATAAACTTCGTCGTTCTCGGCGAAACCGACTCCATGCGCTATTTCCCCGTCATCACCGTTGATAACTTCAGCGGCGCATACATGTTGACCAGCCACTTGCTGCAACAAGGCAAGCAAGAACCGCTTTTCCTCTTCGTCAACAAAAACAATCTTTGGGAAAAGCGCCGAGTCGCGGGATTTTTCCAAGCCCTCAGCGAAGCAGGCATAGCCACCGCCCCTGAGCGCATTATCAGGGATTGCCCTGCCGACTTGGCGGCAACTCGGCGTTACCTCAAGGAACTGCTTCAACGCCGGCGGCCATTCGACGCCCTTGTCGTCACGGGTGACATTCGCGGCTGCGGCGTCCTTGAGGAATTGGCCGCTGCGGGCGTCCGGGTTCCCGAAGACGTGGCCGTGGGTCTTTACGACGGCTACCACTGGATTGCCAATATGTTCCCACACATACCTTGTTTGGCACAGCCCTTCGCCAGTATTGGTGAAACAGCCATCAAGATGCTCAAAGAACGCCTCGCAAACCCCGAGTCTGCCATATCCATCGAAGTCATTATGCCGCAATTGCTGACAGGACATAACGGCAGGCCGTAGTGTCCACCAGAACCAAACTGCTATCGCCGGCTGTCATCCCAACATGTATATATGTTTCACAAATAAGCAAGGAAACTGAAATGAAGCACGCAATCCGAGGACTGCTTTTGCTCTGCATTTGCTTCGCCGCCAAAGCCCTCTGCGCAAACGCTTTCGTGCCCGAAAAATGGCACTGCTGGCCCGCAAAAGACAGCTTCACTGTCCTGCCCGGCGACAGCACCCGAAACGAACAGCCAACCTGGGAATTCAGACTCCAGCACCACAGCGGCCATGCCGGCTGCACACTGCCGCAATATCCGGACAAAGTGCTCAGCGCCTTCTCCTTCGATATCAAAGCACTGCCCGAAAACTCCCGCGACGGTCTGGAAGTCATGCTCGTTGAGGCCGACGGCGAACGCTATTTCACGGTGATAACACTCAGCCCCGAATGGAAACACCATCACTTCGCCTGCAAAGACCTCAGGCTCTATACCTACGGCGGCGCAAAAATCGCCGATGGCGCCCTCACCGCCAAGGATATCCAGCAACTCCGCTTCAATAATTACCCCGCCGGCAGACATTTCCTGCTCGGCAACCTGAAGCTGGAATACGCCCCGCTCAGCTCCGCCAATGAAAACAAAACCGACGACAGCCAAAAACTCCGCCCCATCGAAATTGACCGCATCGCCGATCCCGCGCCCAGCCCGGACAGACCAAAACAATGGCCCATTGGCATCCAAAACGGCCAATTCACCCGCCTGGGAAAACCTTGCTTCCTGCTCGGCGGCTGGCAAGCCGACAACGAGTCCAACCCCTGGCTGATGCGCTTGCTCGGGGTGGACCTGGTGACCTGGAACGCCGATGAAATCTATTCGCTGTACCCGGCAAAAGTCACCGACAGCGGCGCGCTGCGAGTCTCCTGGACCGAAACGCCCTGGTACGAGGCCTTCATCAACCGCTTCACCCAAAACGGCGTCCTGTTCTGGCACGAACACAAAGCCCACGCACGCTATAACGCACTCAGATTTCAGCCCGAATTCGCCGATCTGCTCGACGTCGGGCACTTCGTCCCATACGACCTCAAACACCCCCTCGGCGAACAATTCTACCGGGAAATGTTCAAATCCTGGATGCGTTACACGGTCAAATATCCCGTCTTCTGCTATGAACTCTTCAACGAAATGGGCTATCGCAACCTCAAACTCCCCGCCCGCCGCGAATTCGCCCGGAAAATGGCCCGGAAATACGTGGACATTGACAAGGCCAATGCCGCCTGGGGCACCAGCTTCGCCGACTTCGCCGGCGTCCAGCCGCCGGGATTCATCCAGGACGGCGGCGCCAACAGCAACTTGCCCCGTGAACCCCTCTTCGCCAGAGAGGGACGAAAACACCCGAACCTCCTCATTGACTGGCTCAAATTCCAGGAGGACGACAGCTATGACATGGTCAGCAAGCTCATGCCCATCATGCGCTCCTACGACCCCGAACCGCGCATCTTCTCAACCCTGCAATCACACCTGAACCTCTTCCTGGATTTCTGCGATACGGGCATGAAACCGGAAACCCTCTATGACTTCTCCGACTTCTACTCGCACGAAGCGCCCATGAGCTTCACGGAAACCGACAACCCGAATAACTTCCGTTATGTCGCCGACTCCATCCGCTACCTCTTCTTCTCGGACCTCGTCAAAGGCTTTTCCCCTGACAAGCCCATCATCAACGCCGAGTCGCCATTCTCCGTCATGACCCGCGGCGCCGAACAAAGCGACCTGATCGCCGACAGCCTGGCTGATCTCCATGCCGGCTGGGTCTTCTTCGATGCAACCGCCGCCGAACCGGCCAACTGGTTCGCCAGTGACTTCCCCGACCAGCAATGGCAAGCCATCAAGGTGCCCGAAATGTGGGGCCGCGACGGCTTCCCGTCATGCCAGGTCGGCCTGTATCGCCGGCATTTCAAGCTGTCCGCCAAGCCGCAGGCCGGTCGGCCCATCTTCCTGAACGGCAAGGGCTTTGCCGATGCCGCGGATATCTACCTCAACGGCAACAAGATCGGCGCCGTCAAAGGCTATGACACGGGCTTCACCTTCGATATCAGCGAATACCTCCGGGAAAACAACAGCATCGCCGTGCGCATCGTCAACCGCTACTTCGAGAACGGCATGTTCTACGGCGGCATCCGCGGTTTCGTCAGCATCAACCACGAGCGACTCAAGCCAACCACCACCCACCCGCCGGAATTCCGCCATCTCCGCAGCTTCCTTTGGAGCCAGGCCGCTCATGGCGCCAATGGCGTCTCGCTGTGCTACGCCGGCAACTCCTTCTCGCCCACCGCGCGCATCCTGCCTCTGGTCAAATCGGAAATCGAAGCCGTCGCCGATATCCTCTTCGCTCCCGCCAAGGACCACAAGCCCGAGGTCGCAATGGTCTGGCCGCAGGAAACCCTCCGGGGAATTATCCACAAAGACTACCTGGAAAAAATCACCGGCCCGGCAACCATTGACCTCATGCCTTACTACGGCGCCCTCATCTTCGCCGGCCTGGCGCCGGACCTGATCCGACAAAAGGACCTCTGCGCCAACGCAAGGCCCTATAAACTCATTGTGATGCCGGACAACCTCCGCGTGTCCGCCGATGCCCTGCAAGCCCTGCACGACGCCGTGAAAGCCGGCGCCACCCTGCTGGTCAATTACGGCTCGCTGCGCGTTGAAGATGACTTCCACCAGCCCATCAACCCCGCGTCACTCACCGGCCTGAATGAAAACAACTTCCGCAGTGACGGCCCGCGCCGCTTCGTGGACCAGTTCAGCGGCGCCGACTTCGACGCCGGCAGCGCCAGGCCATTTACTGAACCCGAAGCCATGATCAACCGCGTCGGCAAGGGACAGGTGATTTATGTTGACCGCAAACTCTCCCCGGAACGCTGCACCGCCATTCTCACCGCGGCGGCCAAAATCGCCGGCGTCCAGCCGAGACTGCAACTGCTGCCGCGCCCCGGCAAGCCCGCGCCAAACTTCGTTGATCACCGTCTCTTCACCTCCCGGCAGGGCGACAGGCTGGTCTACGCCATGAACTTCGGTGCCGAAACCGAAGCCCTCCTCAAAATCAATAGCGCCTTCCCCGCTGCCGGCTACCGCCTGCGCAATGTCGCCGGCCAACCGGAAAAACACGACCGCGTCCTCACTCCCGATGACATCGCCAAGGGCATCCCCCTGCGTCTCAAACGCTTCGAAACAATCGCCCTCCTGCTCGAACCCACCGACCTGCCTAAACGACCCTTGGGCGGCATTTCGCCAACTCGCCTCGCCATGCTCGACCAACTCTGGCAGAAGAGCCCCGAAATACCCGGACAACCCCGCGTAGGCCTGCTGCCTATTCCCGGTATGGAAAACATTCACGGCACCATTCCCACCGCCAGAAAAATCCTCACCGACAACGGCTTCAACGTGATCGAAATCAATCCCGATGACTCCCTTGCAGACTTGGATGTGCTGGTCTATCTCTCCCCCAGACAGAAAATAAACGACGACGCCCGCGTCATCGAATTCATCAACAACGGCGGCGCCGTACTCTATTGCAGCAACGCCGGCCTCAATTATCACTGCACACCCAAAAACCAAAAGCTGCTCGCCGCGCTGGAAATCAAGGAAGGCAATCTCTTTTCCATCCTCTACAACAAGCACCCCTCCGCAACGGCAGACAACCTCAGCGTCGCCTGCGTGGACTTTGCCCCCCACCCCATCAGCCAGGGACTGCGGGAAGTCGTCACCGCCGGCAGCAACGTGCTGCTCGATTACCCCTCATCGGCCACCGTTGTCCTCAAAGCGCCCGACACCTCAAACCACCCCGGCAAAGCGCTTGTGCTTGCCGGGGAATTCGGCAAAGGCCGCTTTGTCTACTGCGCCGACAGTTGGTTCCTGCGCCCGCTCTATCTGGAAAAAAGTGACAACGCCCGCTTCTGGTACAACATGATTTGCTTCTTGGCCGGAAAAACGCCCGCCGCGCTCAGCGATGAGGCTATCCGAAAATCCCTCTTCATCAGCTCGGCGGCATTGGCAAAAGCCGAAGAAGAAGAGCAAAAGCAGCTGATTGAGTACCGCCAGCCGCAAAACCGCGAGAGCTATCTCGGCCTTCCAGGCGCAAACAAAATACAAGGTTCTGACGGAGAAGACCCCATTGTTGATGTCCTCACCACACCCTGATCACCCAGCAGCCCAGAGCAAGCGCACTGAAAGTGCGCGCCGCCCTGGGTGGAGCGTCTTTCCGAAATTGCACCCTGCAAGGGTGCGACATAGTAGACACGAAAGATGGTTTCCATCGCAAGACAACAGAAAATAGCCAATTATCAATCGGTTGCTGGTTACCCCGGCGCCCATGAAAAGTCCGGCGCAACCCTTGTTATTTCCCGGGAGAATGAGTATAATCTCCACTACCATTATGTTCCCGCTCCAAGTCGTTGATTACGAAGATAAATAAGGGCCCTTCATAGGAGGTTGCAAGTATGAGAACCCGTCGCTTCACCCTGATCGAACTCCTCGTCGTCATTGCGATCATCGCCATCCTCGCCGCGATGCTCCTGCCCGCGCTCGCCAGCGCCAGGGAAAAAGCCCGCAGCACCCAATGCCTGTCACAGCTGAAACAAATCGGCACCCTCAATACCTTCTACCTCGACGACAACCAGGAATATTTCGCCACGAATGGCCAAACCATCAATCAGTTCCATGCCTTTATGGACCTGTTGGCAAAATACCTCGGCCATACCGGCGCAATCATCGAGTGGCCATCCTGTGACTTCAAGAAAAATCTCGGGGTCTACGTCTGTCCATCCTCCAATGACCGCTTTGTCAACAACCAATACGCCTATAACAGCTATGGACTGGTCCAAGTGATTGGACACCTGCCCTCACTGCTGAATCCTTCGGAAACCCTGCTCAGCTCAGACCAACGCAAGGGCTTCGGCGGCGCCTTCGACTACAATTCGTTCTACAGGCCGGAGTTTGGGGGGAGATCCGAAAAACAAATCCTGGAGCAACGAAATCCATCGCCACCGCGGCAATAACAACGTCCTCTTTGTTGACGGCCATACCGAAACGATGAAAATCAATCCGTCCGAAAACAGCGGCGGTACTCCGCGCTCTCTTGTCGGCAAAAAACGCTGAGCCGCAATGCCAAGTGCCCGTGACTGCCTGGCGCCTGCGAAACGATGGACAGTATGGACATTATGGACACGATGGACGACA